>JAUMWL010000057.1:0-7967 GCA_030529665.1 Coriobacteriales bacterium | reverse complement strand
CTGCTCGTGCTCATTACGCTCCTGGGCCTTCTTCGCAAGCTCGGTGCCACGCCGCTGCAGTTCCTCCGAGGAGAGGCAAGCGCGAAGACCCGTGGCGGTGGCGCGAGCCTGCCCGAGCGCCTGGGCTTCGTGACCCGCTTTCGCCTGCGCGTGTTCCTGCGCAACATCTCCCACTTCGTGACGTTGTTCTTTGGCATCATGTTTGGCAGCCTTCTTCTGCTCATGGGTCTTGCGCTGCTGCCCATCGTCTCCATCAACGCCGAACTCATGGCCGATTCGGTGCCTGCAGAGCATCTGTATGCGCTCAAGGCGCCGCTTAGGCTCGACGCGACGCAGGCCGAGCGCGACGCGTGGGCGGCAGCCTTCGAGCTCTCGACAAACCCGAACTACGAGGGGCTCGACCTCGACCTTCTGGCAGACGCGGCAAACAAGCTCGAAGCCATGGGAGTCTCCCTCGAAGAGATGCCCGACCTGAATGACGAAGGCTCCTCCGAGTTCGCCTTGCCAAAGCAGGTGGAAGACATGGTGGAAGACTCGGTGAGGCATCGCGAATGGCGCGCGGACGACCCGGCCGTTCATGCCATGTGGAGACAGGTGGCACAGGCGGCGGGCATCGAACTTGGGGGAAGCGAGGACGACCTCACGGAACTCATCCGGCTGGTTGATGCGCTTCATGTGCAGCTCCACAGCCTTGGCGACGACGAGGGCAAGGAGGCGCGGGACTTGCTCCAGGACCTCATGGATGACGCTACCGACGAGTCGGTGGATCTGAGCTCCATGGAGGACCCCGTCAACCAAACCGCCATAGACGACTCGACGCTGAGCCAGGTGGAGAAGTTCTCCGCTATAACCTTACAAGTGCCACGCCGCATAGGGGACTCCAACGAGGCGGTGACGGTGTATGGCATCAAGCCTGGTTCCCGGTATTGGACGTATGCCAACGTGGCCGATGGATACGTGCTCGCTGGCGAGGGCCTTCTTGCCAAATGCGACGTGGAGCTGGGCGAGGCCTTCTCTGCGCTAGACCGCTCCACGAACGAGGGCTACGAGCTCACCGTTGACGCCGCGTGCAACAACGGCTGCGACCTCAACGTATATATGAGCATCGACGATTTCAACAGGCTCTTTGGCCGGAAGGCCGGCGAGTTCAACGGCTATGCGAGCGACGTTTCCCTGCCGCTCGACGAGCGATACGTCGCCTCCGACCTCACGCCGGACAAGATGCGCTCCATGGCCGACCAGATGCAAGACTCCATGGGGCAGATCATGACCCTGATGGTGTGCATGGTAATACCGATCTACGTGGTGCTCATGTACCTGCTTACCAAGACCGTCATCGATCGCAGTGCTCGCGCCATCTCGTACATGAAGGTGTTTGGCTACCACGACCAAGAGATCGAGAGACTCTATTTGCGTACGATTACCGTTACGGTGGTGCTCTCGCTCGTGCTCAACGTGCCGCTGCTCGTCGAGGCCTTTAAGCTGCTGCTTACGTATATGATGGCCGACTACTCCGGAAATTTCGTCATCCAGATGCCCTTGGGCATTATGGCGCGCGAGGTGGGCCTCGGCTTCCTCACGTATCTCGTTGTGGTGTGCCTGCACATCCGTGCCATCCGGAGGGTGAGCCTCTCTCTTGCGCTCAAGGTGCAGGAATAGCGTAGGCCAAGTGAGATGAAGATAGTTCAACTCCTTAACGGGCCGTTTCGCTCCTAGACCAGCAGCGTGCAGGCCAACGCCGCCGCGAAGAAGCGCTTGTCCTGCAAGAACCCCACGGCGCCCCAAAGCATCAAGAACAGCCCCGCCATCATGACGAGGGATAGAGCGATGGTGGTCAGCATGTCTCCCTCGCTTCGTTCTTGCAGATGGCCACGCAGAGCGGTTGCTTGGCGTCGAAGTGTCGATGGTCGATGACCTTTACACCGGCGGTATAGAGGAAGGCGAGGTGGCCCTCGGCGCGTGCGATGATGCTCTTGGACCACAGCGCTGTGGCCCCTTTTGCCATGTTGCCATTAGACTTTCCGGGACGGTGGCGAATCGCAAGGGACTCGGCCCCCAAGCGCGCCGCCCTAACGCAACAGCCATTCGGCTATTCCGTCTATGCGAACGTCATTATCCACGAAGGAGCCGTCCCCTCCGTATACAACGTGAAGGTCCGGATTGCGAAAGCCCAGGGATTCCGATACCCGGGCAAGGTTGCGTGCGAAGCTGGTGCGGTAGGTGAGGCCTGACTTCAGCTCGCAGAGGAGAGGGCGTGCAGCATCGGTTACGTCCACCAAATCGACCTCTATTTTGCTGTCGTCACGATAGAAGTAGGTTTGTGGACGCCTTAGGCCATTGTAGTGACTCTTCAGCATCTCTAAAATCACGTAGTTTTCGAAGACCGCCCCAGCGTAGGGACTCTCCATCAAGGCAACGGCGTTGTCCATGCCCAGCAAATGGCACAGCAGCCCGGTGTCGTAGAAGTACAGCTTGGGCGTCTTGGTAAGGCGCTTGGAGATGTTTGCGTAATAGGGTTCCAGGGTTCGCACGACGAAGCTCGACTCCAGAATCGATACCCACGACCGGATCGTAGGCACGCTCACCCCAACGTCCCTCGACAGGTCGGAGAGGTTCAGGAGGTTGCCCGCCCTCGTCGCGCACGCCGTCAGGAACCTCCTGAAGTCTCGCTCGTTGCGAACATCGAGATATCCCACGACGTCTCGCGTTACATACGTATCGATGTAATTCTCATAAAAGATGCCCGTTGGCACATTGCTCGCATGGAGCGCCGGATAAGACCCGCGCATCATGGCATCCCAAGGCCTCGTGTTCGGTTCGAACGAATGAGCCTCCCGGAAGCTGAGGGGAAGCAGGTGCGCGATGCCCACCCTGCCTGCAAGTGACTGCTTGATTGACTTCAGAAGCAGAAAGTTCTGCGACCCGGAGAGGACGAACTGCCCGTTCGCCCTGCGTTCGTCCGCCTTCGCTTGGATTGCCGAGAAGAGCTCGGGCGCGTATTGTGCCTCATCTATGATAGTTCGTGCGGGCAGTGATGCCACGAAGCCCGTAGGGTCGGCGAGGGCTCGGGCGCGGACTGCGGGCTGCTCGAGGTTGACGTAACGATAGCCCGGAAAGGCAGCTTGTACCAGAGTCGACTTGCCGCTCTGACGCGGCCCCGTAACCGACACCACCGGATACCATTCTGCCAGTCTCACTAGTTGCTCGCCGAGTGCTCGCTGTATCAATGTACTCCTATCATAAGACCATAATCGATAAGTAGATGATACCATAATCGTAAAGTAGCAAATGCCATAATCGTAAAGTTGGAAACCGCGAGGAGCTGACCCTTTTTTGAGTTGGTGTATAGGTTTTGCAAACACGCAACCATATGAGGAAAGCTCCGGAAGGGGAGTTGACAGCCATGCAGAACGGGCTTGCGCTGCTCACGGCACGGCATGTTGGCGCTCAGACTCCGCGCGCCTCCCTTTGCCCCAAATGCCGCTGAGTGCTAAAGTAGCTCCCAACAAATAAACATGGTGCGGAGGTGCATGGTGGCAAACGAACAAGACCAAAGAAATGCGCAAGACCGGCCTGCAAGACGTAGCACGAGTCGCCCAGCAGGCACTCGGCGCGAGGCGCCCGGTCAGCCGTCCCAGTCAGGAAATCGAGCGCCAAGGACTCGCCCAGCCACTAGGCCACGCCCGACCGCCGAGCCACGTCGCGCGTCGCGATCCGCCTCCGCACGGCAGCAGCGGCCGTACGCGTCCCAATCGTCGCGTCCCACCAGGCCGGTGCCCGGAGCCAGGCCACATGCGCGCCGTGGCATGCCGCTGCCGGCAAAGATAGCCATATGCGTGGTTATGGTGCTGGCCCTCGTGGGCATCGGTTGGGTCGTGGTGCGCTTGGCAAGCTGCACGCTGCAAGGTTCCGCAAATTCCGGAACGCAGGATGGCCAAGGTGCCGGTGACGCTGCACTGGCCACCAGCGTATCGTTTTGCGCTGTGGGAGACAACCTCATAAACGAGGGAGGCGACTACACGGTGGACCTTCTGGGCCTTGCCGATTCCTGGTCGGGGACCGTGGGTGACGACAAGTACGACTTTACGCCCATATACGCGCAGTTAAAGAAGGTCATCTCCACTCACGACATCGCCTTCATTAACCAAGAGACCACCCTTGGGGGCAACGACGAGTTTGAGTACTCGGGCTATCCCGCCTACAACACGCCGGACCAAATTGCCAAGGCAGTGGCAAAGGCAGGGTTTGACGTCGTCAACTGCAACAGCAACCATACCTACGACACATGGACCAACTCCATCAAGCATGCGCAAAAGGTCTGGGCGCAACAAAAGGGCATCGATGTGATTGGCAGCTACACGTCGCAAGAAGATCGCAAAGACATTCGCGTCGTGGAACGCAATGGCCTCAAGATAGCGTTCTTGTCATACAGCTATGGGCAGAACGGCTACGACCAGTCGGACCTTCCCAACGACTACTATGCGGTGCCCTTTGACAAAGAGAAGATGGCCAAGGAGGTAGCGCGCGCAAAGAAGCTTGCAGACGCTGTGGTGGTCTACATGCACTGGGGTGAAGAGAACACCCATGAGCTATCGGACGAGCAGCGGGAGTACGCCTCCTACCTGGCGGGACTTGGCGTGGACCTCACCATTGGCAGCCACGCGCACGTAATACAACCGGTGGAGTATGTTAGCCGCAACTCCTCCTCCAAGGAAAAGAAGAGCGACAAGATGCTGTGCGTGTATGGCCTGGGTGACTTTGTAAGTGGCTACACGCTGCCAAAGACGATTCTTTCGGGCATGTTTACCTGCGACTTTGTGCGCAATGCCAAGGGAGAGGTACGTGTAAAGAACCCTGTGTGGCACGGTCTTGTGGAGCATAGCGACGGCACGGTGGACACGGTGTACATGCTGAGCAACTACACCGACAAGCTCGCGCAAAGCAACATTCTGCTCGCGCGCGTGGGCGAGAACGACGAGTACGCCACCAGCGATCCTCTGGAATGGGCCAAAGAGACCACACAAGACGTAATTGGCGACGTCATAGAGGTCGACGTGTAGTCGGTTGGCGGTTTGGGTGTCCCCACCGCCCCTCTAGGCAATCGCAAACTGTAGGTTGCGTCGTGCAAATCTATTCGCTATACTCCCATACACGGAGTGCGCTCGATGGGTTCGGGTGACGATATGTTCCGAACCTGGTCAGGGTCGGGAGACAGCAGCCATAAGGAGCCCCTGTCGGGTACCCGTTCCCATCGAGCGCACTTTTTGTAACCACAAAGCCTCGGCAAACCCGAGGTTTTTTCATGCCTATACCAGCCAAGGAGCACCTCCATGGGATTCGTAGACCTCATCGTGCGCTTGTTGCGCGATCCTCGCTCGTTTATTGCCGCACAGATTGCCGCCGGTCCGTTTGCCGCCTACGGCTTTGTGTTCCTAATTATCTTTATCGAGACTGGCGTGGTGTTCTTTCCCTTTTTGCCGGGAGACTCCCTGCTGTTTGCCTCGGGCTTCTTTGCGCAGGGCGGCGGGTTTAACATCGTCATGCTACTGGGCGTGGCTTGGGCAGCGGCCATCCTAGGTGACCAGTGCAACTTCTTCATCGGCCACTTCTTGGGGCGCAAGATCATTGATTCGGGCAAGGTAAAGGCCATGACGCCCGAGCGCATTGCCAAGTCGGAGGCGTTTTTGGACAAATGGGGCAACCTCGCCATCTTTTTGGGGCGCTTCTTTCCGTTTATCCGCACCTTTGTGCCCTTTCTTGCCGGCATGGGCGGCATGAAGTGGCATAACTTTGTGATGTTCAACATATTGGGCGGTATTACTTGGAGCACGATTTTTATTCTCTTGGGATATTTCTTTGGAGGAATACCCTTTGTGCAGGAGCATTTCGAATTTCTCATAGTGGGAATTGTTGCCGTATCGCTAATTCCCACGTTAGTTGGGCTTGTTCGTAGCAGAATGGGCAAGGCGAGCGATTAAGCGAACCCTGTCCGAATACGTAATCTTGCAATGAGGGCGACGGGTGAGTGACGCGTTCAAGGAGTGTCACTCACCCGTCGCCCTTTGCACAAACGGCACGCGCGAAGGGGCGTGTTAGCAAAGGAGGCTGCATGTTTGTTAAGATACTTATGATAGTTATCTTTGTTGTGGGTGTGGTGGCCATTGGCCTGTACACCCGCAAGCACGCCACAAGCGTGGATGGCTTCGTGCTGGGCGGACGCAACGTGGGTCCATGGCTCAGCGCGTTTGCCTATGGCACCAGCTACTTCTCGGCGGTTATCTTTGTGGGCTATGCGGGTCAGTTTGGATGGCGCTACGGCATTGCCTCCACGTGGATCGGCATTGGCAACGCACTTTTGGGCAGCCTTCTGGCTTGGTACGTCATGGGTCCGCGCACGCGCGAACTTACCCAGAGGCTCAAGGCGGCAACCATGCCTCAGTTCTTTGGCGCCCGCTACAAGAGCGAGGCTCTGCGCATTGTTGCGGCTGCCATTATCTTTGTGTTTCTCATTCCCTACACCGCGTCGGTGTACAACGGCCTGAGCCGTCTGTTTGGCATGGCGTTTGGATTGCCCTATGAGGCCTGCATCATAGGCATGGCTGTGGTTACCTGCGCGTATGTGGTCTTGGGTGGCTACATGGCAACGGTGGTAAACGACTTTGTGCAGGGCATCGTCATGCTCGTTGGCATCGTTGCGGTAATCTCGGCGGTTCTTTTGAGCAACGGTGGGCCGAGTGAGGCCATCGCCACCCTCTCGCGCATTCCCGCCGAGAACACCGACCTCAACGGTGCGTTTGTCTCGTTCTTTGGTCCCGACCTGTTTAACCTGCTTGGCGTAGTGGTTCTTACGTCGCTTGGCACATGGGGCCTGCCGCAAATGGTGACCAAGTTCTATGCCATCAAGGACCGTTCGGCCGTGCGCAAGGGCGCCATTATCTCCACCTTCTTTGCAACCGTGGTTGCGGGTGGTAGCTACTTCCTTGGTGGCTTTGCACGTCTGTATGGCGACCAGATTGAGTTCAACGCCCAGACGGGCGCCCCGGTGTACGACTCCATCGTGCCCACCATGCTCTCCAACCTCCCCAACGTGCTCATTGGCATCGTTATAGTGCTGGTGCTCTCGGCCAGCATGTCCACCCTTAGCTCGTTGGTGCTTACCTCTAGCTCCACGCTTACCCTCGACGTCATTAAGCCGCGCTTTATGCCCAACATGGACGAGAAGCGCCAGCTCCTGTGCATGCGTGGTCTTCTGGCTGTGTTTGTGGCCATCTCGGCAGGGATCGCCCTGTGGCAGTACAACTCGCCCGTTAACTTTATTGCCCAGCTTATGGGCATTAGCTGGGGCGCGCTTGCCGGCGCGTTCTTGGGGCCGTTCTTGTGGGGCCTGTACAGCAACAAGGTCTCGCGCGCATCTGTGTGGGCAAGCTACATCCTGGGCGTTGGCCTTACCACGTCAAACATGTTCCTGGGATTCATCGACTCTCCCGTAAACTGCGGCGCTCTGGCCATGCTGCTCTCGCTGATCATCGTGCCCGTGGTCTCGCTGTTTACGCCCTCCGTGGACTTTGACGTTACGCCCAGGCGACTCAAGGCCCGTGAGGCGCATGCGCAGGCAGCTGCCGTGGAGGCGCAGGCACCCAAGGCTGCCAAGGCCAAGCCTGCAAAGGTAAAGGCATCCGTCGGCTCGACTGCCGTCTCGTCTGCGAGCTACGCTGACGGACGCAAGGCTCGCAGGGTGCGGCTCACCAAGGGTGGGCAAAAGGCCGAATAGGGCTTGCGACTAACGCGACATGCCTTGAAGCATTGATTCTTGTTGTAACGTTGACTCCCTTTGAGGGCTTGGGCCCATCAAAGGGAGTTTGCGTTTCTGGGTTTAGGAGCAGCGCAGACGCTGCGGCGCCAGGTGTGCTGTGATTGCGTGCGGGGTGGCGGGGCCAGCGCCAGGGGTGCTGTCAGTGCGAGCTGGG
>JAUMWL010000192.1 GCA_030529665.1 Coriobacteriales bacterium | reverse complement strand
CGGCCGCAAGAGGTTCTACTTCCCGCGCACCACGCCCATCTGCCCCAACATGGAGCGAGTGACGGGCGAGAAGGTCGTAGCGTGCCTGCGCGATCTTTCGGGCGAGGTCTTTGTGGACGAGCGCTATGCCGAGGGTGCCAAACGCGCGCTCAACCGCATGCTAGAGCTCGCACGGTAGGAGCGTCAAAAGGGGGCCTTCCCCTTTTGACGCTTTTGGCAAAGAAAGGCAAAAGGGGAGTGCCGCCCCTTTTGAACACCTCCGAAGGGAACGCCATGAGAAAGCTTCAATGCGATGTGGTAGTTGTTGGCTGCGGAATCGCCGGCCTATATGCGGCGCTCAAGCTTCCGCGTAGCTGCGACGTGATCCTTATTGCCAAGGGCGACATCGAGACCTGCGACTCAATGCTCGCGCAGGGCGGCATTGCCGTCATGCGCAACGAGGAGGACTACGACCTCTACGTGGAGGACACGCTCAAGGCGGGCCACTACGAGAATCGCCGCGAGAGCGTGGAGATCATGATCCGCAATTCTCGCGACTGCGTAAACGACCTTATCTCGTATGGCGCTCGGTTTGACCGCGATCCCCAAGGCAACCTGCTCTACACGCGCGAGGGGGCGCATTCGCGTGCGCGCATCTTGTATCACGAGGACATAACCGGTCGCGAGATCACCGAGACGCTCCTTTTGCAGGCGCGCGCATCCCACAACATTCGCATCTATGAGAACACCGAGATGGTGGATCTTTTGGACGACGTGGGGCCCGACGAGAAGCGCGTGTGCACCGGCATCTCGTGCGTGCAGCGCGGTGGCAAAAAGCTGGAGATATACTCCCGCTTTACCATTTTGGCCACGGGAGGCATCGGCGGCATCTACGAGCGTTCCACCAACTATCCCATCCTCACAGGCGATGGCTGCCGCATTGCCCAAAAGCACGGCGTCGCCCTGGAGCACATGGACTATGTGCAGATTCACCCTACCACGCTCTATCGCGACACCCCTGGGCGATCGTTTCTTATTACCGAGTCCGCGCGCGGCGAAGGCGCGGTGCTCCTTAACTCCAAGTTCGAGCGCTTTACCGACGAGCTGCAGCCGCGCGACGTGGTGGCCAAGGCCATATTGGACGAGATGAAGCGTGAGGGCTCCAAGTACGTGTGGCTCTCGTTTGAGAACGTAATGCCCGAGATCATCCTCTCTCACTTTAAGCACATCTACGAGTACTGCCTGTCTCGTGGGTTCGACATTATGAAGGAACCCATTCCGGTAGTTCCCGCCCAGCACTACTTTATGGGCGGCATCCATGTGGACAGCAATTCCGAGACCACCATGCCGCGTCTCTTTGCGGTGGGCGAGACGTCCTGTACGGGTGTGCACGGACGCAACCGCCTGGCCTCCAACAGCTTGCTGGAGTGTCTGGTGTTTGCCCGTCGCGCGGCCGAGAAAATCACGGCCGACCACACGCGCGAGCAGCGGCCGCGCGTGGACCCCTCCACGCTCAGCATGGTTATGGAGAAGCACATCCGCGCGTCGCTGGAGGAAGACATGCCAATGGGCGACGTGTCGACCGATTCCGTAATACCCGACCGCCGTCAGGCTCGCGTGGAGCTCTTGTGCAAGGAAGACGGAATCATTGCCGGCATGGCCATATTTGCGCGCACCTTTGAGCTTCTGGACCCCACCACCAAGGTTACGCCCTTGGTGCGTGACGGGGACCGCATTCGCAAGGGGCAGATGCTCGCCACCGTTGAGGGAGACGTGCGCACATTGCTTGCGGGGGAGCGAACGGCTCTGAACTATTTGCAGCACATGAGCGGCGTGGCAACCTACACGCGTACCATGGCCGACATTTTGGCAGAGGCGGGCTCCAAGGCTCGCTTGGTGGACACGCGAAAGACCACCCCTGGCATGCGCATCTTTGACAAGATGGCCGTGCGCATTGGTGGGGGAGGGAACCACCGACACAACCTCTCCGACGCGGTCCTTCTCAAGGACAACCACATAGAAGCGGCGGGCGGCATCCGCGAGGCGGTGCGGGCTGCCCGCGAGCGCTGCTCGTTTATGGCAAAGATCGAGGTGGAGTGCGAAGACCTCAACATGGTGCGCGAGGCCGTGGAAGAGGGAGCCGACGTAATCATGCTCGACAACATGAGCCATGCCCAGATGAAAGAGGCCATAGAGATAATTGCCGGTCGTGCCGCTACCGAGATATCGGGCAACGTTACGCGCGAAAACGTGGAGTCTCTTGCGGACCTTAGGGTGGACTACATCTCCTCGGGTGCGCTTACGCACTCGTCGGGAATCCTCGACATGAGCATGAAGAACCTCCAGGTGCTGGGGTGAGTCAAAAGGGGTAACCCCTTTTGACTCACAGCCTGTCAGGGACCTTAAGCATGATTACAAAGCCGATTACGAACATAATTGCAATGGAGAGCACGCCGAGCGAGGGGTTGTGCGTCGCAAAGGTAAATACCGACACCAGACCGGTTCCAAGAATGGCTGCATACTTTCCAAAGATGTCAAAGAAGCCAAAGTACTCGTTTGCATGCTCTTTGGGACAGAGCTTACTAAACTCGGAGCGGCTCAGTGCCTGAATGCCACCCTGGAACATGCCTACGCAAATGGCAAGAATCCAAAACTGCGTTGCGGTCCGCAGGAAAAAGGACGCAAAGAGAGTTATGCAAAAATAGGCCGCGATGCCCACCAAGAGCATCTTCTTGGTTCCTACCTTGGTGCCTAGCTTGCCATAGGCAATGGACGAGGGCCATGCCACAAACTGGGTCACCAACAGCGCAAGAATTAGCTGCGTTCCCTCTATTCCCAGGTTGGAGCCGTAGCTGGTTGACATCCTTATTATGGTGTGGACTCCGTCGATGTAGAAGAAATAAGACAGAATGAAGTATCGAATGCTCTTGTGGTTCCAAATGTCACGTAGCGTGGAGCCAATGCCAAGCACGGCACTTCGAAGCGCGCGGGGTTGTTTGGGCTTAAAGCTCGTTTGCTTGACGTTCTTGATCAGGGGTATGGTAAAGACCACCCACCAAGCTGCAGTAATAAAGAAGGACATGTTCATGGCTGCCTTGGTGCTAATCCCAAGGGACCCCGCGTTGAGCACGATCAAAAGGCAAGCTATAAACGGTATGCACGACCCCACGTATCCCCAGGCAAACCCTTGGCTCGACACCTCGTCCCTCCGGTCCTCGCTGGTGGCGTCAACCAGCAGGGCATCATAGAAGACCGTCGATGAGTTGAGGGCAATGGACGATACGACGTAGGCGACAAGAAAGGCAAGCCAGCCGTTTGGAAAGCCCATGCACACCGTTGCGATGGAACCCGTCAGCACGCATCCCATTATGAACTTTTTTCTCATGCCCTCCATGTCTGCCAAAGAGCCAAGGATGGGCATAAGCAGCGCGATGACCAAAGAAGCCACGGTCTCCGCCGCTCCCCAAGCACCCACGGCGACGTCTTCGACCGCGGGGTCGGCGGCGGCAAGACTGTTAAAGTAAATGGGGATGATGCTCGAGGAGAGCAGAAAGAGGGCGGAGTTGCCCACGTCATACAGAATCCAGCTCTTCTCGGTCTTGTTGAACGTTGTGCGCTTGATGCCCATGAGTGCCATAAGAACCCTCCCGCGTGCTCGTCATAGACTGGATGCTAAGCAAAGGCAGACATTGCGCGTGCTACGCATCGGCGAACTGCGCTATGCTAGACGTGATGTGGTCGCTAAGAAGGGAGCCTGCAATGCCTGCCATCCTTACGCATGATTTCTTTGGCCAAGACGCCTATGGCACCGTGCTTCAGAGCATACGCATGTCCGAGCCGGACGAGCGCGACGCGTTCTTGCTGGGAAACCAAGGGCCAGACCCGCTGTTCTATTTAAAGCTCATGCCCCCACTCAAGGAGTTTGAGGAGCTTGGCGGCTCCATGCATTGCATGCCGCCCTCGCATCTGTTTGCATCCATGCGCAGCGCGGTGGATGCGCTCCCGGCGTCCGCCCAAGGTGTTGGCCGAGCGTACCTTGCCGGCTTTACCTGCCATTATTTGTTGGACCGTGCGGTCCATCCGCTGGTGTATTGGTGGGAGAGGGGCATTTGCCAGGCAGGGGTGGACGGCTTGGACTTGTCCGACCATGATATGGTGCACGCCGAGATTGAGCGCGACCTAGACGAGATGGTGCTCTTTGCAAAGACAAACCAGACCATCAGGACATACAGACCCTATCAGATGGTCTTGCGTGGGAGCGATGAAATGCTGCGCATTGTGGGAGACCTGTACCTTGGGTCGGTAATGGGGCCCTTGGTTGCAAACGAGCCCACGGCGTCGCGCGTGTTTCCCCTTGCGGTTAGGTGCTTCCGGTTTACCCAGCGCATGTTTTGGTCGCCGGGCAACGGCAAGGCGCGCATGCTACAGCAATTGGAGAAGCCCGCACTCCACGTGCGCTACTCGCGCGTTAAGGCCATGTCGCACAGGGTGCGGCCCGAGGCGACGAGCGACTTTGACAATAGCGACCACAGGCCTTGGAAGGCTCCCGCCACTGGCGTCGTGAGCACCGCGTCGTTTTGGGATCTGTATAACGGCGCTCTTGACCAGGTTGGGGCGGCCGTGTCCGCGGTGCTGGCGGACGGGTTTGACGAGCAGGCGGCGCACATGCTCACGCAAGGCCTCAACTTCTCCGGCGAGCCCGTGGAGTGAGTCAAAAGGGGTAACCCCTTTCTGCTCACACTTGGCTGTGGCATGGAGGGATTGTCCCCTTTTGCCTTGTCG
>JAUMWL010000056.1:12706-16536 GCA_030529665.1 Coriobacteriales bacterium | reverse complement strand
AGCATCCAAGCAGCAAGTTTGCAGGCGCAAGCACCACTTCAATGAGCGGGGTGAACGGTTTGCCCTCGTCAGCGACGACTTCAACATAGTATTTTATGAAATCGGAGTCATCCGTCCTGCTGACGATGGTTTCATAATCCATGTACAGCGGGTCACGGCAACATAGAACAGCGACTGGACGCGAACAGGACATGTCCCAACATGATGGGCCGCTGTCTTATCATGCCCATCAGTGTCCTATCCTCTCCCTACCCTCTTCTGTGACCTCATAGTGGGTGCCCCCGCCTCCGCCAACCAGTGCTAGGCTGCCGTCTTCGACGAGCTTAACCAAGAGTGGCAAACCCTCCGGCTACAAAAATCGTGTAACTATAGTGAAGGCAAGGATGACACTGCGCACGCACAATTATTGTAATGAATGTAACGGGAGACACCCCAACAAGAAAGGTACTTGCGATGAACGACAACTCTCAGACTCGGCATGGAGCGTCAGGGCTTCCTGCCAACACGAACATCGCCGTAAGCGCTGACGGTCTGTACGGCTGGCGCGGAACCGTGGACATGAGAGAGAATCCGACGATCGGGCTGCTCATTGCCAAGATGGTGGGAGTCATCGTCGTTTTTTTGGCCGTGCCGTTTGTTTGCATATCAGTTTCTGCCGGAATCGACAAAAAGTTGGTTCCCATGATGGCGGCGATTCTGCTGGGCATCTGTGCGTTCGTCGGCCTTCTGGCTGGCGGCATCTACCTCATCTACCGTGCTTTCTTGGGCGGCACGTACTCGGCCAACTATCTTATGGACAACACAGGCCTTGTGTTCAGGCCTTCTCGCAAGGTGGACAGGGTCACCAAGGGAGTCGCCGTGGGCTCGGCGATAATTGCGGCGATGGTTGGCAGCTACGGCATTACGGCTGCTGGCATTGCCGCCGCCAACACCGAAGCAGTAACACGCTTCGCGTCTGTCTATCGCGTAAAGGGCATAAAGAAGCACTGCGTCATAAAGGTGAGCGAGCCCTTCTTGTACAACCAAGTGTACGTGGCCCCGCAGGACTACGACTTTGTTTACCGCTTTATCTGCGACCACTGTCCCAAGGCCAGATGCATTGAGAAGTGACGCACTTGAGCCTTCGTACGGGCACGGCGATATCGGCTCATTATGGCTCGTAGTGCGAGCCGATGTATGCCACGTAGTTGATTCCCGTTGACACGTGGGTCATCTTGATTTCAAGCCTACTGAAGGTCCTGGGCAGTCTCTTACCGTTTTTGATTGTCTTCTTTGTGCCGTTCTTGTATACGCATACGATGCTCTTTAGCTTAAAGCCGCTATTGGGGGTAATCTTGAGCACCTTGTTCTTTAGAGAGACCTTGGAACCTGCGTACGAATGGTTGTACTTGAACCCATTCGCAACGTTCTTTGTGCCAACCATAAACTTTTTGAATGGATTTCTCCAGTTCTTTACCGTGATGTAGAGCCAGTGTCGTCTCCCCTGGTAGGTATAGAAGATGGGGGCAACACCGGGTTTTGTCGCAACGATGTAGAGTTTGTTCGTTTCGGCGTCAGGTTCGTCGTACAAAAAGGCGTCGAAATCGTCCACATAGATGCATCCCTCACCCACCTCAACGTGACTTACAGGCCCCTTGAAGTTGATGCTAAAGCCAAAATCCTCGTCGTCGGGGTCAATGTTGGTGTCACGAACAAAGATGATACGATTCTTTTTTAGCTCGGCGTATGAGGTGACACTATCGATACCGATGGCCGAGTTGCTTGCAGCATATGCAGGGCGAGCGACCAAGCATACCAAGGCGAGAACAAGTATCTCCAGAGCACGGATTGCATAGCTAAGACATACCTTTGGTTTGCTCATGATTTCCTCCCATCGGAGCAGGACGCATCACTATTATTATTGCACCCGCTCAGGCCCAAAAAGGCTGTTGGCATACAGCTGGTCTGTAAACGGGCGCTTGGGATGTGCCATCGCTGCGGCGCAAGCCCTTACGAATCTCTTTGGGGATTCAACGACCCATGCGATAGCATTCAGCTTTTGTTCTCTACCGAGCCCTCAACACCACGTACAGGAAGCGGAAGTCAGGTTGGTCTGGGTGCTCGTTGCCAAACGACCCCAGCTCCACAATCTCAAACAAGTTACCGGTGGTGGACAGCTCCTCCAAGCGTTCCTCGGTCATGTTGGTGTACCAGCGCTTGCCCAAATAGAAGTCGGATTCCCCGTACTTAAAGCTGGCATACAGAATGCCGCCCCGATGAAGCGCGCGATGCATCTTGGGAAAGAGCTCAACCAGCTTGTCGTATTCTATATGCATGATGGAAGCCGAGGCAAAGATACCGTCATAAGTGTCCGCATCCGTCAGCTCATTGAACTCGAGTACCCGCACGGGTGCATTGAGGTACTCTGCGGCAAGACGGCACATTTCGCTCGAGCCGTCTGTGGGCGCGACCCTAAAGCCATGCTCGCGGAAGTAGGCCGTGTCGCGGCCCGACCCGCAACCAAAATCCAAGATGTGGGCACCCTGCGAAAGGTATGAGAGAAATCGATCCTGATTGGTGCGCTCGGTAATGGTAAAGGCATCCGAAAAGAAGTGCTCGGCGCGCTCGTTAAAGTATTCGATGGTTGTGTTCATGACGCTCCTTCGCTTTTTTCCGTCCATCCCTCGTCAACGCATGTTACCCCTCTGCCAAGCAAAGGGGAGTATCCCCATGCGCTCGGTCACACCAAGAACAGCTCGATCACAAAGACAAGCGCGCAACACGTGGCGGCAACCTGAAAGAGGCTTGCGCCAAACCATGCCGCCACGATGCCCGCCACCAACGCTATGGCCCCCGCAAGCGGCGCGTCGGTGGCTTGCACGATGGCGGGAAAGGTCATGACCGCCAGCGTGACGTAGGGCACATAGAACAAGAACGAGCGGACGAAGCGGCTTCGTATGGGCTTGCGAATGAGCGTAAGCGGCAAGATCTTTACCGAGAGGGTCACCGCCGACATGACGGCTATGTACACAAGGGTGCTATGCTGCATCGGCGTCCTCCTCCATGCCATGCCTTAGGTCCTTGTCCGATACGGGAAAGAGCAGCGCCGCTACCGACGAAATGGCAACGGTAAGGATGATGGTTCGCGTACCCGCAGAGAGCGCGGCAAACATCGGTGCGACCGAGAAGACCAAGCTCGCCGCAAAGCTCACCACCACGCACCCCAGCACCACGCGGTTCTGTCTTGCCGGGGGCACGATGATCGCAAGGAACATGCCGTAGAGCGCGACCGAAAGCGCACTTACCGCACGCGCCGGCAGCACGTTTCCCATAACGATACCCAGCGCCGTGCCCACCGACCAGCCCGAAAGCGCAGGAACAAAGGCGCCGTACGAGTAGAAGGGGTCCACCGTCCCGGGCCGGGCGATGGCTATGCCAAAGAGCTCGTCAGTAACGTCAAAGCCCACGAGGACGCGATGCAGCGTGCCGGTCTTTGGCGAGAATCGCTGGCTCAAGGCCGTGCTCATAAGCAGGTAGCGGGCGTTTGCAATGAGCGTGACGACGGCCAGCTCAAGATAGGAGGCGTTGGCCGCCATAAGGGTGAAGGCGGCGTACTCGCCTGCAGACGCGTTGTTAAGAAGACTTGCCACAAAGCCCTCCCACGGCGTGAGGCCCGCATCGCGCGCGGCGATGCCCAGCGAGAAGGCCACCACAAAGTAGCCCAGACCAATGGGAATGCCGTCGCGAAAGCCCTCTCTTATTGCCTTGCCGTGTCGAGCCAGGAAGCTCTTGTTTGTGGCCACCACAATCACCTGCTCTTTTTGATTCATCGCGCCGAACCAGTATAGCGT
>JAUMWL010000056.1:0-12606 GCA_030529665.1 Coriobacteriales bacterium | reverse complement strand
CCATCGCGCCGGCTGCCATGCACACCATGGAGCACGTGGTGGCCACCTACCTTAGGAACCATCCCACGTGGAAGGACGAGCTTGTGTACTGGGGACCAATGGGCTGTCTTACCGGCTTCTACATTATTGTGAAGGGACGCCCTGCCGCATCCGAGATGTACCCCATCATGCTCGAGGCCTTTCAGCACATGAGCGCCTTTGAGGGTCAGGTGCCCGGGGCAACACCCGCAAACTGCGGCAACTACCTCATGCACGATCTTCCCATGGCACGGTGGGAGGCCGCACGCTACGTGGAGTACCTCACAAATGCCGATAAGACCATGATCTTTGAGTATCCAAAGACAGAGCGGCTGCAACTCGAGGACGGTCAGGAGTTCTTTGACTCCTGATGGGAATCCATGGCAACTGTTTGGAATCGCAGACGGCGCGGCCTATGCTCTTGATAAGCGCTTGGGTGCGCTAGGACCCCGGCCTACTTTACGAAGGCCTTTTTGAGGGTCTGCGGTACGCCCTTGTAGTTCTTGCACATGCCGCGCACATGCCGCACATGCCAAAGGACCTGGCCTTGTCACGGAGCTTGGCGGAAACGTTTAAACTTTTGGCGATAAGAAGCTATGTGTGCCGGGCACACGATGTCATACTGGAGATGGCAACACGCGTCTCACCGCCAAACAAAACGGCAGGAAAGGAACCCGCCATGCTAGCCGACTACCACGTCCACTCCATGTTCTCCGACGACTCCTGGTATATCCCCCAAAAGGTCGTTGCCGACGCTTGGAAGAACAACCTGGACGAGATTTGCTTTACCGACCACGTGGACTACGGCATAAAGCCCGACTGGGAGGATGCGCTCTCGGCAAAGGTGATGGAGGGCCAACGCGTGGTAAACGTAGATTACGAAGCCTACTTTCCCTGCATCGCGGAGCTTAGGGAGGAGTGGGCCGGGCGCATAGCCATAAAGACTGGACTGGAGTTTGGCGTACAGAAGCACACGATAGACCAGTTTAACGCCCTATGGGACAAGTACGCTAACGAGTTCGACTTTACACTGCTCTCCATCCACCAGGTGGGCGACCTTGAGTTCTGGACGGGCGAATTTCAGCGGGGGCGCAGCCAACAGGAGTACAACTTGGCCTACTATCAGGAGCTCTACGACGTGGCCACGAGTTTTGAGCATTACAGCGTGCTGGCCCACGTTGACCTTATCAAGCGATACGATCCAGCGGGGGTCTTGGACTTTCCCGCCAACCGCGACCTCGTGGCCGCGACACTTGAACACGCCATAGCCAACAATAAGGGCCTTGAGCTCAACACCTCATCCATCCGCTACGGCTTGGCGGACAGCCAACCGGCGCGCGAGATTCTGGAGCTCTACCGAGACTTGGGCGGCACCATACTCACGCTGGGGTCGGACTCCCACTCACCAGAGCACCTAGGCGCCTACATCCGCCACTTCCAGCACTATTTGGCGGACCTCGGGTTTGCCGGCTTCCACACCTTTAGCAAGATGGAGCCTATCTTCCATCGTTGGGACTTTGCGTAGGCGAGCGTGCTGTGATTGCGAGCTGTGTGGGTCGGGTAGGCCAAAGCGTGCTGTAATCGCGAGCTGTGTGGGTTGACGACCCTCACTGGTCGCAAATACAGCACACATTACCGTATTTGACCCACACAGCTCCAAAAGACAGCACGCCAAGGGTCGCCCTACCCACACTGGTCGCAAATACAGCACGCATGTCGCCGCGTCACCCACACAGCTCGCAATCACAGCACGCCTCCACGACCAACATCGCCATCACGCACAGGGGCTATTCGGGATTGCGCCCGCCACACAAATAGAAGACGGTTATAAGGCCTGGTCCGCAGTGCGCTCCGATTACCACGCCAAGGCTGGTGATCGAAACGTTGCCAAGCTCGGGATAGGCCGCCCTCACCTCGTCGCGCACGTACTCGGCGTCTGCGCGGCAGTCGGCATGAAGTATGTGGACCTCCACACCGGTAGCGTCTATCGTTGCAAGGTCATTAATGATTCCGGCGCGAATCGCCTTGAGGGACGCCTTGCGTCCGCGCACCTTCTTTACAACCTGAAGCGTTCCATCGTCTGGCACATAGAGCACCGGCTTTATGTTTAGCACGGTTCCTATGAGGGCCGACGCATTCGATACGCGGCCTCCGGCCTTGAGGTAGCCAAGGTCATCCACGGTAAAGCGGTGCGCGATCTTGAGCTTGTTGTTCTCGCCCCATTGAATGACCTCGTCAAAGCTTGCGCCAGCCTCCTTTTGACGCACCATCTCCACAACGAGCGTTCCGAGCCCGCCCGAGATGCAGCGCGTGTCCATAACATAGAGCTGTTGCGTGGGGTACTCCGCACGTACCTTCTCTGCGGCCAGCAGGGAGTTGCTGTACGACGTTGACATTTGTTGTGACATGTCAAGAAACACGACGTCTGCGCCTGATTCCAAGAGTCCGCGGAAGAAATCGATATACGCAAGCTCGTTGACCATTGATGTCTTTAGCAAGTCGCCGTTTCGCATGCCCTCGTACACGGCCTGGCGGCTCTCCTCGCGGCAATCGTCCTCAAATAGCTTGTCTCCAATCGTGTAACCATATGCAATAAAGGGAACCTTGTGCTCGTCGAGCCATGTGCGCGGTAGGTCGCACGTGGATGCGGTAGCTATGATGTAACAGTTTTGCGACTCACTCATGTGTTGTCTCTTTCGCTAGATGATAGATTGCGTAATCAGTTGTTAGTCCAACAGTGTAGCGCGTGAGGTGTCGCGGGGCAACGGGGGCGGGGGCGGACAGTGGGGACGGGGACGTTGTCCCCTCGCCCATAAAGGCGCATACTGTACCCATTGCATACGACGAGAAGAGGTGTCTGCCATGCTCTTTGACGAGCTCGACAAGGCGCGAAGGCGCACGATTATGACTACCATTGTGTTCGTCTTTGTCGGCATTGCCTTTTTGGTGGTGCCCGAGGCATACCTGCCCTTTATGGGTAGCGCCTGCGCGTTTGTGATGGTGGTGTGGTCGGTTGTCTCCATCCTTGAGTTTGCCACCGGTCCAAAGGTGCTCATACGCTATCTTGGCCTGTTTGTGGCGCTTGCAATCGGGCTTTTGGGCATCTCGCTCTTTGTATTTGACTCGCTGTTCCTCAGACTCGTTACCGGCCTGGTGGCCGTCATTCCCCTCTTTGGCGGCATGCTGGGCTCTTATCACGCGCTCGTGTTTGCGCGCCGCTCCGGCAGACGCGGATGGTGGGTACCTCTTGTGCTATCGCTGTTGCTGATGGGGTTTGGGACCATGACGGTCGTGAGTCCCTGGGCATACAGCACACGCGCCGTGCTGCAGCTCGTTGGCGGCACGCTCGCATACTCGGCAGTGGTCTATGCGCTGCTGCTCGTGTGGATGTGGCCGGCTAGAGGCGACGAGGAGAGGTAGAGCATGGCACAAAAGGGCATGCGCGACAGCAAGCGTTCGGCCGAGATCCTTGCCGTGTTTGCGGCACACAACTTCTATGCCGGCGGGTTTACGCCCGTGGAGATGCGCACCACGCTGGAGGACCTTGGCCCCACCTACGTAAAGATTGGCCAGATTCTATCCAGCCGAACAGACATCCTGCCCGAGGAGTACTGCGCAGAGCTCGCGCGGTTGCGCAGCGACGTTGCGCCGTTGCCGGCATCGGTGGCCCGCGAGGTAATAGAGTCCCAGACGGGCCAGCGAATTGAAGACCTGTACGCGGAGTTCCAAGACGAGCCGCTGGGCTCGGCGTCCATAGCTCAGGCGCACTACGGCGTGCTCAAGGACGGAACGCGCGTAGTCACAAAGGTGCAACGCCCTCTTATAGCCGACATGATGCGCAGGGACTTCGTGCTTCTTCGCAAGCTCGCGAGCTTTGTTGGCGTCGTGAGCGGCGAGGAGGATGGCGAGGGCATGATAGACCTCGCCTCCGTGGTGGGCGAGCTGGAGCGCGTTACCGAGGAGGAGCTGGACTTTAGGGTGGAGGCCTCGCACACGCGCGAGTTTGCCAATAAGTGCATAGAGGACCCTGCGGTGGTATCGTGTCCCACCATCGTGGAGGAGCTCACCAGCAGGCGCATCCTTACCATGACCTATGTGGACGGCTACTCCTTGGAGCATGGGGACCGCATAGATGCCGACGGTTACGACCGGCACGCCATAGCCGAAGCCATTCTGGGCAGCTACATGCACCAAATACTGGACGTGGGTATCTTTCACGGAGACCCGCATCAGGGAAACATTATGCTCTCGGGAGGCGTCCCCTACTGGATCGACTTTGGCATGGTGGGCTTTGTTGACGACCATAGCGTGAGGCTCTTTCAAACCGTGGTGCTTGCGCTCATCTCGCGCGATGCCGAGACCATGGTGGACACCATGCTGGCGCTAGGAGGGTCGAGCCGCAAGGTGGACAAGCCGCGTTTGATAGAAGACGTGGACGAGCTCGTTGAGCGATACGCAACCGTGGGCAGCTTGGGCGACCTGGACATAAGCTCGCTAATGGCCGACCTCACCGATTTGATGGACGAGCACAGTCTCTCCATGCCCAGCAGCTACACCATGCTCGTGCGTGGACTCGTAACCATTGAGGGAGTAATAGAGGAGCTGTGCCCCGACTACGACGTGTTTGGGTTCATAACGCGCAAGATGATGGATCGCGCGCGAATTGACTTCGACATCGCGGGCAGCCTTATGTCGGAGGCCGAGTCACTCGTGATTACGGGCAAGCGCGCCGCCAAGCTGCCCTCGCTCACCTACGACGTGCTGCGCAACTTGGCAAAGGGACGCATGAAGGTCAACTTGGAGCTTACCGGCTACGACGAGCTCGCCAATCGCCTGGGTGCCATGGTGCGGAGCGTAATTCTAGCGGCTTTCTCGTGCGTGCTCTTTCTTGGCTCGTGCATGCTCTGCTCAACCGACATTCAGCCAAAGACGCATGGCGTGCCCCTTGTGGCGCTCATAGGGTTTGTGTTCTCGGTGGCCGTGGGCATCTTTGCGGTTCGCCGAACGGTTCGCAGGTGAGTCAAAAGGGGTTACCCCTTTTGACTCATGAGGACGCCTGCCAAGACGTCCGCAATGTAGAGCTTGTAGGCCAACCGCGAGGGTTGGGCGGGAATCGTGCAGTGGTATGCCTTGGTCTTCCCTTCCACGGCCAGGGCAAAGAACACCTCGCCGGGAACGCTGTCTGCGTTGTTGGGATCCACGTTGCCAAAGCTCCCGGTTATGCCAACGCCTATGCATGCGCCGTACGTCGCGCGACACGCCTCGGCCATGGCAACCGCCGTCTGCGACGAGTAGACCCCAAAGCGCTCGATCGTTGCCGCCGACACGCCCTGCAGTACCTTGGCCTCGTTGGAGTAGGTCACAAACGCGCCTTTGAGGATGGCCGACGCGCCTTCCGTGTCCGTTATGAGCGACGCCACCTGCCCCGACGTGCAGCTCTCCATGGTGGTGATGGTAGTGTGCGACGCAATGAGCGCGCGTGTTATGGCGGCGTACTTGCTCCTGACCGCCGCCTCGTCTACGATTCCCACTGGCCCGTTTATCTCACCAATCCCCATGGTGTCCTCTCCTTCGGCGCTCGACGGGAGCCCTGACCAAGCAAAGGGGAGTATCCCCATTACTTGCTTCTTCTCAAACAATTGCCTCCATCTTACTCAAACAGCCCAAGTCTGGGCGTATGATTGCTAGAGGACAATTGCAAAACTCTTAACGTGAGGACTGCCTATGAATCACAAGCCACTCATGGCACTGCTCGTCTGTGCCACAGCACTTCTTGGCGCGCTCCTTTGCCCGCCCGCGCTGGCAGAGGAGACATCGGCGGACACGTCGGCCTCTGGCGAATCATCGACCCTCGAGTTCACCGCCGTTGACCAAATCATAGGCAAGAAGCTCGGCATGCTCAACGGCGGCGCGTTTGACACGATCTTGCTCAAGAACTATCCCGACGTCTCGCAAGACGACATCCTGTACTTCAACAGCAACGCCGAGACCATCCAAGCACTCAAGACGGGCAAGATTGACGCCATGATCTCCGACTTGCCCATAGCCCAGCTTGCCGTGAGCAAGAACGACGGCATAGGCATTATGCCGGAATACCTGGTCGAGGACCACTACGCGTACATCCTGCAAAAGAACAGCCCCCTCACCGCCCAGATCAACGAGCGGATTGACGCCTATCGCGAAGACGGCACCATCCAGAAGCTCTACGACAAGTGGACCGGCTCCGATGACTCCGTCAAGACCATACCCCCCGAGGATTGGGAGACGCCCAACGGCACCCTTACCGTCATGACAAACGCCGACAGCGAACCCATGGCGTATCAGGTGGGAAACGAGGCCACCGGCATGACAATAGAGCTTCTGCACCTCATTGCACGCGACCTTGGCTACGGCCTCTTAGTCAAACCCTTGTCCTCAACCACCCTTATCGCGGAGGTGCAGTCGGGCAAGGCCGACATCGCCTCCAGCTGCTTCTCCATTACCGAGGAGCGCAAGCAGGTGGTGGACATGACCGACCCATTCTACGACGGAGGAATGGTCGCCATCGTTCGCGACACGGCTGGCGGCAGCCAGGACGTTGGCTTCTTGGAAGGTATTGTGGCTAGCTTTAACCGCACGTTCTTGGTGGAGAACCGCTGGCAGCTCATCCTCTCGGGCCTTGGCGTCACCCTCGTCATATCGATGGCATCGGGTGTGGCAGGCCTTGCGCTGGGATTTTTGTTTGTGATTCTGCGCCGCAAGAAGGAGAACGGCCTGGCCCAAAAGCTCATTGGCCTGCTAGAGAAGGTCTTGGGAGGGCTGCCCGTGGTGGTAGTTCTTATGGTGTTCTATTACATCTTCTTTGGCGCGATCGACATTTCGGGCATGGTCGTGGCCATCTTGGCGTTCTCGCTCATATTTGGCACCGCGTCGGGCAGCATTATGTGGAACTCCATTCGCGCCGTGGACGCCGGACAGACCGAGGCGGGCCGCGCACTGGGCTTTGGAGACCGCGACACGTTTACCCTGGTGGTGCTACCGCAGGCGGCGCGCCAGTTTGCGCCGCTCTTGCTAAGCCAGTTTGTGAGCCTCATAAAGGACACCTCGATCGTGGGCTACATTGCCGTGCAGGACCTCACCCGCGTGGGCGACCTCATTCGAGCCCGCACCATGGAGGCGTTCTTTCCGCTCATAGCCATAGCGATCATCTACTTTGTGTTCTGCCGCCTTATGGCATGGGCGCTCTCCAAGCTAACGAAGAAGCTCGAGCCCAAAGACGGCCCGCGCACCATAAAGGGGGTTGAGCTGTAATGAGCCTTATTGAGGTACATCACCTGCGCAAGGAGTTTGGTTCGGTCGTGCCGCTAAAGGACGTGAACGCCTACGTGGACCAAGGAGAGGTCATCTCCATAATTGGCCCCTCGGGCACGGGCAAGTCCACGTTTTTGCGTTGCCTCAACCGACTGGAGACCCCCACCAGCGGCCAGATTTTGGTGGACGGGCAGGACATGTGCGCGCCAGACGTCGACCTGGACGCCATGCGCCGCAAGATGGGCATGGTGTTTCAGAGCTTCAACCTGTTTGACCACCTGCTCGTTGCCGAGAACATCATGCTAGGGCCGACCCACCTTTTGGGGCTCGGCAAGCAGGAGGCCTACGACCGTGCGCTTGAGCTGTTGGCGCAGGTAGGCCTCAAGGACAAGGCGCTCAACTATCCCCGCGAGCTCAGCGGCGGACAAAAGCAGCGCGTGGCAATAGCACGCGGCCTTGCCATGGATCCCCAGATTCTGCTCTTTGACGAGCCCACCAGCGCACTCGACCCCACCATGGTCTCCGAGGTCCTCTCGGTAATGAAGAACCTCGCGTCGCGCGGCCTCACCATGCTGGTGGTAACGCACGAGATGCGCTTTGCGCGCGACGTGTCCAGCCGCGTGTTCTACATGGACAAGGGCGAGCTGTGGGAGGCCGGTCCTCCCCAGCAGATCTTTGAGCATCCCCAGCGGAAGGAGACCTACGACTTTATCTTCCGCGTACGCAACTGGGAGTGGTCAATCAACGACGTTGACTACGACTTCCCCGCAATGGAGGCCTCGCTCCAGACGTTCTGCGAGCGGCAGTTCCTGGGCAGGCGCATTGCCAACGGATGCCATCTGGCCATAGAGGAGCTGGTGTCGCAGCACCTTATTCCTGCGGCACGAGCGCGTGGAATCGCCAATCCGGAGCTCAGGTTTGTCCTTTCCATAGGCGAAGGGGGAAACCAGGCGCAGCTTGAGGTTGACTGCAGCCGTCTGGCTCTGGCGGGCGTCAACATCCACGCGGTACAAGACGCCTCGGACGATATCTCGTCCACGATTCTGCGCAACGTTACCTCGGAGCTGTCCGTAACCGAGGCCGGCATCCTTCGATGCGCCATTGGCTAATCCTCGCGAGAAAGCGACGCACATGAGATTAAAGAAGGTCAACGCGGTTTTGGCTCTACTTTCCACGCTCGCGCTGTGCATGCACATGAGCTACAACGCGTTTGCGTATGCTGTTACCTACTACAACCCAATCCTCAAGGCATTCGCGACGACGCCACTTATACTCTGTGTAATCGGCCATGGTATCTGTGGTATGTGCTCCGTGTTCCTTCTTGGAGACGGCACGCGGCTGGACATATACCAAGGCCCAAACCGGCGCACTATTGTGCAGAGGGTCTCGGCCGCGCTCATATTTCCAGTGCTCATCATGCACCTAAGAACTTTCGAACTCCTGAGCGAACTGGCCACAGAGGGGGCTTGGGTGCCCTTTGCCCTTGTGGTGCTCCTCCAGGTGGCTTTCTTTGCGGTGGTATCCGCACATGCTGCTACGTCCTTCTCAAAGGCACTCATTACGCTTGGGCTGCTCGCAAATCTAGAAACGCAAAAGAGGTTGGACAAGGTTGTGTACACCCTGTTTACCATAGCGTTCGTTGTCGCGACCTTTGCGGTCATTCGCGGCGAGCTTGTTTTGTTCTTGCCGAATTGAGGTAACGTATGCAAGACGTACTGATTATTGGGAGTGGCATATCGGGCATGTCCTGCGCCATCCGCTGTGCCGAACACGGCATGCACGCCACGTTGGTCTCGCCGCTGCCCTCCGAACGAGCGCAGTCGGTAATGGCGGCAGGCGGCATCAACGCGGTGACGCTGGAGCATGAGGGTGGCGACTCCGTTGTCGGCCACATTGAGGACACCTTGCGCGGTGGGGCGTGGCTTGGCGGCAAGAACGCCGTAGCGGGGCTATGCGAACACGCGGAAGACATCGTGCGCTACCTAGAGAAGATTGGCACGGTATTCTCGGTGGACGAGAACGGACGTCCCCTTATGCGCGCCTTTGGCGGGCAGACCCACAAAAGGACGCACTACTGCGGGTCCTCCACAGGTAAGCAGATCGTATCGGCCTTGGTAATGGAGGCTCGCCGATACGAGGCAGCGGGTCTTATAGATCGTAGGCTGGGCCAGCACTTCCATTCCGCACTCATAGAGGATGGGGTTTGCTACGGCGCCTTGATGTTTGACGAGGGGAGCGAGCAGCTTGCGCCCACCTATGCCGATGCGGTCGTGATGGCGGTGGGAGGGCAGAACGCACTCTTTGGCAAGACCACCGGTTCTGCGTTGTGCGATGGCTATGCGGTAGGACGGCTCTTTGCGCAGGGAGCGGTGCTCAAGAACCTGGAGTTCGTGCAGTACCACCCCACCACGTTGGAGACCTCCCAAAAACGCATGCTGGTATCGGAGGCCGCACGCGGCGAGGGCGGAAGGCTGTTCTACCGCAAAGACGGTGAGCGCGTGTACTTTATGGAGGACAAATACGGGCGCAACGGCAACCTCATGACACGCGACGTGGTCTCGCGCGAGATAGATGCGTGCGGTCACGAGGTGTTCCTGGACGTCTCGTTTTTGGGCGAGCAGACGATTGACCAGCGCCTGCCAGAGGTTCGCGACCTGTGCCAAAAGTACAGGGGCATAGACATAGCGCGGGAACCCATCCCCGTTGCCCCTTCCGTGCACTTCTTTATGGGTGGCTTGGCGGTACATCTGAATCACGAGACCAGCATTCGCAGGCTCTATGCGGTTGGTGAATGCGCATCTATGTATCATGGGGCCAATCGACTGGGAGGCAACTCCCTGCTGGCAGCCCTCTATAGCGGCTGGGTCGCAGCGGACGACATGGCCCAAGCCGCAAGCGTGACAAGGCGTCCCAACTTTGGGACAACGGCCTGGCAAGAGCAGAGACAGCTCGACGCCATGCGTGATACGCGAAGCCCCTACCCCGTTATGTACACACGCGACATGCTGGCAGACACCATGCGCACGCAGCTGGGCATCGTTCGCAACGCAGATAAGCTAAACGCAGGGATCGCGAGCATCGAGCACGACCTTGAGATCGCAAAGCAGCTTCGCTACGACCCAAGCGTGTCGACCTATACCAACTACAGCATAACGGCAATTCTGAGTCTTGCACGGGCCGCCCTCAGCTGCGCTTTGGCCCGTAAGGAGAGCCGGGGGGCACACTTCCGAAGCGACTATCCCCAAAGCTCCAACGAGTTCTGCGCTCCCACGCTGATTTCCTACAACGACGGCAACTACGAGGTACGACTAGACGAGGGGTGGACCTATGAAAGTTAGGATACTGCGCCAAGAGGCCTCCGACGCAACGCCGCACTGGGAGTCGTTTGACTACGACGGCGCACGTGGTATCTCGGTAGCCGGCCTCCTCGACCATATAAACTTCCACGATGACATTGTGACCGATGACGGCAAGAAGACTTCACGAATCATGTGGGAGTGCTCCTGCCTGCAGGGCGTCTGTGGTGCTTGTGCCATGGTAATCAACAACGTGCCCGCCTTGGCGTGCGAGACCTTTTTGAGAGATCTTACGGGCGATGTGGTAACCCTTCGCCCTCTGCAAAAGTTTCCCGTGATACGTGATCTAGTTGTGAATCGAAACGTCATCCACGAGGGACTCAAACGCACCAACGTGTTTGTGGGGGAATATCGTCCCAAGGACGGCGAGGACCATACGCACCAATACACGGTAGCCAAATGCCTTAAGTGTGGACTCTGCCTTGAGGTGTGCCCAAACTACACGAGCGGGCGCTCCTTCTTGGGTGCGCTGTTTGCCAACGACTGTTACTTGGTCTATGCCAGAAACCACGAAAAGTCGAAGGATATCCGCAAGACCTATGCCAAAAACTTTGGAAACAGTTGCTCCAAGTCGCTTTCGTGCATGGATGTATGCCCCATGAGCATACCCACCATAGCGAGCATGGCCCGCTTGAATCGATAGTGGCAAAATGACACGCCATTCCAAAAAACCCAACTGGTGTAATTGCGATATTTATGAGTTGATTGGACACTCGATAGAATAGCAGGTGTCCAGCTCGCAAGCAGCAGTTGCTGCTTATAGACGGGTTTTGGGACGCCCAACCACTACGAGAACCCCTTCTCTTATAAAACCCCCAAAGCGATGTGACGCATGGCACACCGTTTTGGGGGTAAACTCACACATTTCAATGTACTGCTAAACGATGCAGGTAACGCGGTTGGCAGCGGGGACGCTCTTCATGGCACCTGTGGGGCAGGCCTCAACGCACTTGAGGCAGTTCGCGCAGAACTCGCGCGCCTCCTTGGGCACCATGGGGTTCACCACGGTTGAGAAGCCGCGGTTGTACAGGCCAAGGAAGGTCTTGCCCGCAACTTGGTCGCACATGCGATAGCACAGTCCGCACAGCACGCACTTGTCGGGGTCGTGGATAATGACCTCAGAGACCACGGGAACCTCCTCGCGGTCGTGCATGAAGCCGGCAAAGCGCTCGGGCTCGATGTCGAACGTGTTGGCAAAGCGGATCAGGCGGCAGTCGTAGTAGTCGTGGCACCCGCACTCCAGGCAGCGCGAAGCCTCGCGCAGTGCCTGCTCCTCGGTAAAGCCGAAGTAGATGGGGTCAAAGTTGTTGCGACGCTCCTCGGGAGTGAGACCCGGCATCTTCTCGCGCTTTTGCTTGGGTTCGTCCTCAAAGTCCTCGGGGGTCTTCTCCTGCTCCACGAAGTAGGGAATCTTTGCGCGGACCTCGTCACCCTGCAGGTAGTTGTTGATGCAAAACGCGGCCTTTTGGGCCTCGGCAATGGCCTGGATGGCGATGCCAGCGCCGCGGTTGGTAACGTCACCAGCAGCAAACACGTTGTCGATGGCCGTGCGGAAGGTGAGCTCGTCACAGGCGATGGTGCCACGCTGGGTAAGCAGACCCGCGTCCACGCCCTCGCAGTTGGCACCCTGGCCAATGGCCATGAGCACGTTGTCGATGGCGATGTCTTCCGTGGCGCCTTCTACGGGCACAGGACGACGACGGCCGGAGGCGTCGGGCTCGCCCAGCTCCATGATCTGGAGCTTCATGCCCTCAAGGCGGCCGTCCTTGCCATAGAACTCGATGGGGTTGGTGAGGAACTTAAAGGTCACACCCTCCTCGATGGCCTCGTCTATCTCGATGTCGGAAGCGGGCATCTCGGCGCGGGTGCGGCGATACACCACGTAGACCTCCTTGGCGCCCAGGCGCACGGCGGTGCGGCAGCAGTCCATGGCGGTGTTGCC
>JAUMWL010000191.1 GCA_030529665.1 Coriobacteriales bacterium | reverse complement strand
CACACAGCTCGCAATCACAGCACGCCCGTGGTCCAAACCTCGACGCGCGGGCCACACTGGTCGCAATCACAGCACACCCGTGGGCTTATCACCCACACTGATCGCAATCACAGCACGCCCGCCGCCAACCCGCTCGCCCCCAGGCACGCCGCGGCCGCGCCACGCCGCCGCTTTGAATTCTATTTACGCTTGCGCGCGATTGTCGCATGCACGGGCAGAGAACTACGCTAGAATGAACTTGTCTGGGACGTACTAAAATATCTTGGAGGCGCTATGCCCATTAACGCGATCGTTCTCGCCGCCGGCGAAGGAACGCGCATGAAGTCCCGTCATCCTAAGGTCGCACATAAGCTTTTGGACAAACCGCTGGTGTGGTGGTCGGTAAACGCGGCTCGCGAAGCCGGTGCCGACCGCATCATCGTGGTCGTTGGCAACGGAGCCGACGAGGTGCGCGCGATCTTTGCGAACGACGCGGACGTGGAGTGCGTGGAGCAAGCTCAACGTTTGGGAACCGGCCATGCCGTGCGCTGCGTGCGCGACGCCATTGGCGGATTTGAGGGACCCACGGTGGTCCTCACTGGCGACACGCCTTTGGTGCGCGCACAAACCATCCGCGACCTCATTGACGAGACGCGCGCAAACCACAACGCGTGCACCGTGCTCACCATGTGCCCGCCCGACCCCACCGGCTATGGTCGCATTCGCCGCTCGGCCGACGGCTCCGTGCAGGCAATCGTGGAGCACAAGGACTGCACGCCCGAGGAACAAGAGTCGCTTACGGAGTGCAACTCAGGCATCTTTTGCTTTTGCGGCAGCCGATTGACCGCAAACATAGACAAGATTGGCACCAACAACGCGCAGGGCGAGTATTACCTCACCGACATGGTGGGCATCTACGTGCAGATGGGCGAGCCCGTAAGCGCCGTGTGCGCGCCGGACTATAGCGAGATGCTGGGCATCAACTCGCGCAGCCAGCTGGCCGTGGCCACCAAGGTTATGCAGAACCGCATAAACGAGCAGCTCATGGCCGAGGGCGTTACCATGCTGAGCCCCGCCAACGTGTGGGTTGGTCCCCAGGTTAGCGTGGGTCGCGACACCGAGCTTTGGCCCGGCACCATGCTGTGGGGCACAACCACCATTGGCGAGGAATGCGTTATTGGCCCCAACGCGCGTCTTACCAACGCCACGGTGGCGGACGGCCAAGTTGTGCAAGATACCGTAATCGAGGGCTAGGCTACGGCCAGCCAGAACTGGATGCAGGAGGCAAACATGTACGAGTTCCTAAGCAAGCCGCTCATCGTCGAGAAGGAAATCAAGCTGTACAGTGGCAGCGGCAATCCCGATCTGGCGCGCCGCATCGCGCAGATCTTGCACTTGGAGCTGAGCGGCCTTACGTTGGAGAAGTTCGCAAACGGCGAGACCTACGCCAAGTTTGACGAGTCGATCCGCGGCGACGAGGTATTTATTGTTCAGTCCATTGCCGGCCAAAACATAAACGACCTGCTCATGGAGCTGCTGGTTGCAGCCGACGCGGCAAAGAGGGCCTCGGTCGGTCTTCTTACCGCCGTGATTCCCCACTACGCCTACGCACGTCAGGACCGCAAGAGCGATTCTCGCGAGCCCATTACCGCCCGCTTGGTGGCCAACTTGTTGGAGACGGCCGGCTATGACCGCGTGATTACGCTCGACTTGCATCAGGGCCAGATCCAGGGCTTCTTTGACGTGCCCGTGACGCACCTTACCGCCCTGTACCTGCTGGGCGACTACTTCCTGAGCAAGAACTTTGACTGGGATAACACCGTGGTGGTGTCGCCCGACATGGGTCGCGCCAAGGCGGCAAAGAAGCTCGCCGACCATCTGGGCTGCTCGGTGGCCATTGCCCACAAGAGCCGTCCTGGTCACAACCAGGCCGAGGTAATGGGCATCATTGGCGACATTAAGGGCAAGACCTGCATCATCAACGACGACATGATTGACACGGCGGGCACGCTGTGCGGGTCGCTGAACAAGCTCAAGGAGATGGGCGCTGGCGAGATTTACGTATGCGCCACGCACGGCCTGTTTACCGGCCCCGCCATCGAGCGGCTGGAGGCGGCACCCATCGTGGAGTGCGTGATTACCGACTCCGTGCCGTGCGCCGTGGCAAACCAGCCGGGCTCCAAGATCAAGATGGTATCGGTTGCGCGCGAGCTGGCAGAGGCGATTCACCACGTGTACACCAACCAGCCCACGACCGAGATCTTTGGCGGAGACCTCAACCTATAGGCATCATAGACATCAAATGGAATTCCTTCTTGCCCTATTGCTCAGCGTTCGCTTCGCTCACTGCGCGTTGCGATTCGCATAGGACAAGAAGGAATTCCACTTGACAGATGCAGCCTACGGTCACTGCGAGGTTTGGCCAAAGACTGGGCTGAAGCGGCAAAGAGGGCTGAGTGTTTTGTAAGAGGGAAGTCTGTATGGGAGTGCGGATGACTATTCGGATCGTGTGTGGACTGGGAAACCCTGGTGCGGAGTATGCGCTTACGCGGCATAATGCGGGGTTCGCCACGGTGGACGTGCTGGCCGAGCGACATGGCGCACGGTATTGGAAGAGCCAGGCAGGATGCTTGGTGGCAGCCGTGCGCATGGGCGGGCGCGAGGTGGTGATTGCAAAGCCACAGGGGTACATGAACACCTCGGGCGGGCCTTTGTCCAAGCTTGCGCGCGAGCTGCGCGTGCGTCCCGATGAGATTCTGGTGGTGCACGACGAGGTTGACCTCCCTGCGGGAGAAGTGCGTTACAAGTTTGGTGGCGGGCTCAATGCGCACAACGGTCTGCGGTCCATAAAGGCCAAACTGGGAACGGCCGAGTTTGCGCGCGTGCGTGTGGGTATTGGGAGGCCGCCCGGAAAGATGAGCGTTGCCGACTGGACACTGCGCAAGCTTAAGGGCACCTTTGCAGACGAGTTTGCGGTTACGTGCGAGCACGCCGCCGACGTGGTGGAAGAACAGCTGTAGGCCGACCAGCGCTTGCGGTCATTGGGCAACCCTCGACCGCGCGTTTATCCGGAGGTTTCGACAGCCAAACCGTTCGCGTAACCTCCGCTTTTGCGCGCATCACGGGCAGCCACAAGACGCGCCATGAACTGCGCAACGGACCGACCCACATGGCGCGTCACGAGTCGCGCCGCGAACAAAGGCGGCACCGCACAAGGCACTCGGACCGTCGCACGACTCTGGCCGCACAACTCCTTAAGTTAACGAGGATATGCTAACGCATAAGGGGTTCTTGCCGCGGATTTATCGCCTTACGTGCTACGATAATACCGTGTTCGCAACTCTTTGAAAGGCTGCCCATGCTGCTGCAAGTAACGCTCGACACCCCAAAGCTGGACGAGTGTGCCGAGATTGTTGAGCAAATCCACGAGTACGTAGACATTGTTGAGGTCGGCAACCCGCTTATTATTGAGGCGGGCTTATCGCTTGTGCGCGACCTACACGAGGAGTATCCCAACATAAAGATTTGTGCCGACGCAAAGATTGTGAACTCCGGCCACTACATTGCCTCTCGTTGCTTTGACAGCGGCGCCAGCATTGTTACGGTAATGGGTCTCGCTCCCGACCAGACCGTTGAGGGCGCTGTTGCCGAAGCGCAGCTTGTGGGCGGCTATGTTATGGCAGACCTTACGGGCGTGTCCGACATTCCCACCAGGGCCCGTGAGCTGGAGGAGCTGGGCGTGCACTATTTGTGCGCCCATACCGCCTTTGAGGATCGGCACCTGCCCAGCAATCCGTTCTCGGATGCGCGGCCCGGCATTGCGCGTACGATTGCCTCGATGCTGGGGTATACCGACCCGTTGCGAGAGCTGGACCTGATCCGCTCAAATACCACCGGGCGCTCGAAGCCCGCCATTGTGGGGCGAATCAACGAGGAGAACATCGATTTGGTGGTGGCGCACGAACCCGAGCTGGTGCTGGTGGGTCGCGCCATAGTCGGTTCGGTCGCACCGGCCCATGCCGCGGCCGACCTGCGCGAGCATTTTCCCCGCACGGAGGTGCAGCGAGCCAACATGCGTTACACATCGCAGACGTTGAGCGTGACCACAACAATTCGTCGCGCCTAGGGACCCACGCATTGCCTAGGCTTATCGCGACGCCTTAAGCGTGGCAAACATCCGCGTGTTGTGGGTCTTTACAAACGAGATGATGCAGCCTTCCCTATACGCAAGCTTGGCGTTTTGCCGCTTGATGGGCAAAAGCATGGCGCGCATCATACGCGAACGAGGCTCCGCCACGGCCACGGCCAGCTGGGCACGGTCGCTGCTTATCATGGAATCAATCATGTTGATCTTATCGTCCACCGGCAAGTCGCACGAGGGATTGCAGACGTTCTCGATGCAACCCACCAGACGCTCTATGTAACGACGCTGGACGACCTCCATGCTGGAGGGATCGCCGTCGAGCTCCCAGTGATGGTAGAGCTCTAGCATCCAGCCATGCTCTTCTTCGCGCTTGCTATACATGTCGGGACGCCAACGGGTCGTCTCGGACTCCTCACGCTGGCGAATAAAGTGGTAGTACGCGCGCTCGGTTACGCCAACGCGCTCCACGTCGCGGATATAGTCGAGCACAAAGGGGAAGTCGTCCCAAAAGGTGAGGCGAAACCGCAGCCCCAGACGCTCTATGCGCTCACGCAAGAAGAGCTTGTTCCAAGGGCTATACAACAGGTTTTGGTCAAAAAGCTGGGCGGCGGCCACGCGAAAATCGTGCTGCGTGGGATACAGCGCCGACGGACGGCTCTTTAGCTCGGTGGTG
>JAUMWL010000190.1 GCA_030529665.1 Coriobacteriales bacterium | reverse complement strand
AACTTCAAGTCGCTCAACGACCGCTACGGCAGGCAGAACTGCGACCAGCTCCTGCGCGACCTGGCCGACAGGCTCACCGACTTCCTGCCCGACTTTATGGCCGGCGGCCGCGTGGGCAGCGACACGTTTGCCTTCCTCATTCGCCACCAAGCCGACCACGAGTGGACCTCCATAATCCCGCGCGTGTCCAAAGGCCTTCTGAGCGCAAACCTCAGCGTAAAGTTTGGCGTGGTGGAGCACGTGGACCGCACGCTTGCCTCGTCGCTCACCTGCGACCGTGCCATCATGGCGCTCGAGATGATAAAGGGCGTGTTTAACGTAGACGTCGCCTGGTACGACGACAAGCTCCGCAAGAAGCAGCTGATGGAGCACGCCATTGTGGAGACCATGCAGCAGGCGCTTGAGGAGCACCAGTTTGTGGTGTACTACCAGCCCAAGCACGACCTGCACACCAACACCACCGGCGCCGCGGAGGCCCTGGTGCGCTGGATCCACCCCGAGCTTGGCTTCATCAGCCCGGGCAGCTTTATCCCCCTGTTTGAGCGCAACGGCTTTATCACCAAGCTAGACCTCTACATTTGCGAGGAGGTCTGCAAGGAGATCAAGCGCTGCGAGGACCTGGGCCTTCCCGTGGTTCCCATATCCTTTAACGCCTCACGGCTTGACTTTGACATCCCCACCTTTGCCGAGGACGTGACCAACCTTGTTGACAAGTACGGCATCGACAGGTCGCTCCTCCACGTAGAGATTACCGAGACCGCGTATTCCGAGAGCCCCAAGAAGGTCATCGCCGCTCTTGAGGACCTCCAGCGCGACGGGTTCTTGATCGAGCTCGACGACTTTGGCTCGGGCTACTCGTCGCTCTCGTCGCTCAACGTGCTGCCACTCGACGTGATGAAGATCGACATGAGCATCATTCGCCAGGCGGCAGAGCTCAACGACTACCGCATCGTGCACTCGGCAATCCAGATGGCGCAATTTCTGGGCCTTACCACCGTTGCGGAGGGCGTTGAGACCGAGGATGTGGTACAGAACCTCAAGAAGCTGGGATGTGACCTCATTCAGGGATACTACTACTCCAAGCCGCTGAGGCAGAGCGAGTTTGAAGCATATTTGGCAGAATAGGAGACGGCAATGACGTTACAAGAGCTCTACGACCGTATTGGCGGCGACTATGCCGAGGCGATTGGTCGCCTTAGGATGGAGAAGCTCATCACCCGCTTTATAGTTCGCTTTCTTAGCGACACCTCGTGCAAGGACCTCCAAGCTGCCTGGGCCGCCGGAGACGAGCGCGCAGCGTTTGACGCCGCCCATGCCGCCAAGGGCGTGTGCGCCAACCTCTCGCTCGTGGAGCTCGCAAGCGTTGCCAGCAGCATTACCGAGGCGCTGCGCGAGGGCAACGAGAGCCTGCGCGCACAGACCGACGTGGACGCGCTGGTTGCGGATCTTGGGCAGAAGTACGACAACACCATCCAGAACATTGAGGCCTATGCGGCCACGCTCTAACAACTAGCCACTCAGACTGAGGAGCGTCACAATGAGCGATAAGGGGACTTCCGTAACCGCCACTGGAAGCCCTGGCGGGGCTGTTGACCACGGCTCCACCAGGACCTTGTCACAAGTAAACGCATGGGCGCTGTCGTTTGGCTGCGTTATTGGGTGGGGTGCCTTTATGATGCCCGGCTCCACCCTCCTCCCCATGGCGGGACCTGTGGGCACCATAATCGCTCTGGCGCTGGGTGGCCTCGCAATGCTGGTCATCGCTTGGAACATCCAATACATGACCAACAAGTACCCCGACTCAGGCGGGGCCTTTAGCTTTACCAAGCACACGTTTGGATACGACCACGCCTTCTTGTGCTCATGGGCGCTCGTCCTCGCCTTTATTGCCGTCATGTGGGCAAACGCGACGTCGATTGTGCTCATGAGCCGCTTCTTGCTGGGCTCCACGTTTCAGGTGGGATTCCACTATACTGTGGCGGGCTACGACGTGTACTTTGGCGAGGTCGTGATCACGCTGCTGACGCTTGGCTTCTTTGGTGTCTTGAGCATGCTTCGCAAGCGCATCGTAACGTCCATCAACACCGGGTTTGCCCTGGCGCTGTTTTTTGGCGTGGTGTTCTGCTTTGTGTTTGTGTACATCCACGAGGGCGGCATTCGCACCAGCCTTGACCCCGCGTTTGTTCCCACGTCCAGTCCCCTACCACAGGTGATGAGCATCTTTACGCTCGCACTATGGGCGTTTGTGGGGTTCGAGTCAATCTCGCACGCGGTGGAGGAGTTTGACTTCTCGCACAAGAAAATCTTCTTGGTCATGGCGGCGGCAATCATAGGCGGCACGACGGTGTATGTGCTCACCACCCTCTCGTCCGTCATGGGCACCCCGCATGAGTATTCCAGCTGGTTTGAGTACCTGGGCGACCTTGGAAACCTCAGCGGCCTCAAGGCGCTTCCCATGTTCAACGCCATACAGGAGGCCGCAGGCGACTCAGGGCTTTTGCTCTTGGCGTTTGTTATTATCTCCGCGCTTTCCACAAGCCTCTTGGGCCTCTATCGCGCCACGAGCCACCTCATTCTGGCCATAGCCAAGGACGGCATCTTTAGGCAGTGGTACGCCAAGACCAACAAGGAGGGCGTGCCGACCAACGCCATCCTGTTTGTAATGGCGGTGTCTGTTCCCGTGCCCTTTGTGGGCAGGGCCGCCATAGGCTGGATTGTGGACGTAACCAGCATTTGTGCCTCCATTGCCTACTGCTACATCTCGGCATGCGCGTTTAAGCTTGCGCGCGAGGAGGGCAACAAGTACGTATTGGCCACAGGCGTTGTGGGCATGGTGGTCTCGGCGATCTTCTTTGTGTTGCCGCTCATGCCCATGCTCACCTCCATCAACGCACTTGCCACGGCATCCTACCTCATCTTTGCCGCGTGGAGCATCCTGGGCCTGCTGTTCTTTCGCCACATATTCCATCGCGACACCAAGTCGCGGTTTGGCACCTCCACCATAGTGTGGGTCGCCATGCTCTTTATAATCTTCTACACCGCCACCATGTGGGTGCGTCAGGCCACGCACGACACCACCATCAGCGTGGTAGAGGAGATAAGCAACCACTACAACGAAGAGTACGACGAGCACCACATGGAGCTTACTGGCACCGAACGCAAAGAAGACAGCGATTTTTTGGAGAACGAGTCCGCCAAGGTGCAGAACTCCCTGCTCAAAAACAGCCTCATTCAGATGGCCCTCGTAATACTGAGCCTTGCCATCATGTTTAACATCTACGCCCTCATACGCAAGCGAGAACGGGAGCACGACGCACAGAGGCTAGAGGCCGAGAGAAACAGCAGCGCCAAGACCGTGTTCTTGTCAAACATGTCCCACGACATACGCACCCCCATGAACGCCATTATTGGCTATACCAACATCGCCCAGCGCGAGGACACCACACAAGAGGAGATGCGCGACTACCTAAAGAAGATCGACGCGTCCAGCAAGCACCTGCTTGCGCTCATAAACGACGTGCTAGAGATGAGCCGCATAGAGAGCGGCAAGATGGATCTGGACCCGGTGCCGTGCGACATGCGCGAGGCCATGGGCGAGGTCTATGACATGTTTGCCACTCAGATGGGCGAGAAGCACATAGACTTTGCGGTGGACGCCACGCAGGTGAGCGACCGCTTTGTCATGTGCGACAAGAACAGACTCAACCGCGTGCTGCTCAACCTGCTAAGCAACGCATACAAGTTCACCCCCGAGGGCGGGTCGGTAACCGTGCGGCTCCTGCAGGTAAAGGATGCGCCCGAGGGCAAGGCCCACTTTGAGCTGCACGTAAAGGACACGGGCATAGGCATGACGCCCGAGTTTGCCGAGCGCGTGTTTGAAGCCTTCGAGCGCGAGCGCAATGCCACGGTAAGCGGCATTCAAGGTACGGGCTTGGGCATGGCCATTACAAAGAGCATCGTGGACCTTATGGGCGGCACCATAGACATAGACACGGCTCCCGGCAAGGGCACCGAGTTTATTGTTGACGTAACGTTTGACCTCTTGAATGCGGGCGAGGTTGCCAAGATCGAGAAGCAAGAGATCGAAGAGGCGCAAAACGTCGTTGACTTCTCCACCAAGCGAATCCTTATTGCCGAGGACAACGAGATCAACCTAGAGATTGCGGAGTTCCTGTTTGAGGACGTTGGCTTTGCGGTGGACACCGCCACAAACGGGCAGGAAGCTCTTGACAAGCTGGTCTCGTCGCCGGCCGGCACCTACGACGTGATGCTCACCGACATTCAGATGCCGCAGATGGACGGCTATGAGCTTGCCCATGCCGTGCGCGAGCTGTCCGACCCCAGAATTGCGGGAATCCCCATTGTGGCGTGCTCGGCAAACGCGTTCCAAGAGGACGTGCAGGCGTCGCTCGATGCGGGCATGAACGCGCATCTGTCCAAGCCAATCGACCTTGATGTGGCCACGCGCGTTCTTTCGCAGGTGCTGAGCTCGTAACCCGACAAGCGACTAGTTAGCCCGTCGTCATCGGCGCAACCTCCGCTTTTGCGCGCACGGGCGCCGTTGCGCGTCCAAACGGAGGTTTGGGCCGGGGTTTTGCCCCCAAAACCTCCGCTTCTGCGCGCACGTCTCCCGACGCGCGTCCAAACGGAAGTTTCGGGGCCGGAATCGGCTAATAAACCTCCGCTTCTGCGCGCACGTCCCCCGGCTGTAAGCTCTTCCATACCTGTGTGGCTGAGAAGACCGACGGCGTGCTGTCTTTTCGAGCTGTGTGGGCGAGGGGATGCGTGGTGAGCTGTGATTGCAAGCTGTGTGG
>JAUMWL010000189.1:1467-4891 GCA_030529665.1 Coriobacteriales bacterium | reverse complement strand
ACCATGCCGCGCAAGGTCTTGTCCGAGAAGACCACGTAGGGAGGCACGCCCGCCTCGTCGGCCAGGCGCTTGCGCAAGGCGCGCAGCCGCTGGAACAGCGCCTCGTCTTCGTCGGAGACCTCCTCCAAGTGGGAGACGGCACGACTCAAATCGCGCCTGGAACTCGTCGCACGTCCCAAACCCATCTCGCGCTCAGGCTCAAACGACGTAACCGCCACATGCCGCTTGGGCTCCTCCCAACCACACACCGAGCAGGTGCCACACGACTCGCCCGAATCGTCCAGTACTTGCCCAAAGTATCGCAGGATGCGGTTGCGCAGGCAGCTGGTGCTCATGGCATAGCCAATCATGCTGCCAAGGAGCCGGTTGCGGTTGGACAGCAGGAAGTCGCACTCCGCTTGCGTGGTCTCGGGCGGGAACTCGGTCCTCTCTATGAGGAAGTGCGCGGTACGGATGTCGCCTTTGCTCCACAGCAGATGGCACTCCGCCACCTCGCCGTCACGTCCCGCGCGTCCCGCCTCCTGGTAGTACTCCTCAAGCGACAAGGGCATGCCGTCGTTTATTACATAGCGAACGTTGGACTTGTCTATTCCCATGCCAAAGGCGTTAGTCGCCACCATAACGTGCGCGTCGTCGTTGGCAAAACGCTCTTGTGCAGCCGTGCGCTCCTCGTTGGTATAACCGGCATGATAGGTTGCCGTCAAGAAGCCCTCGTGCATGAGCAGCTCGCCTAGCTCCTCCACGCGCTTGCGCGTCATGGCATACACGATGCCCGACTCGTCCACATGCCGTCGCACATACGACACCAGCCAACGCTTGCGCTGTGCTGGCGTGAGCTCGTGGGTCGCGAGGCAGAGGTTGGGCCGATCGAAACCGCTCACCTGCACAAGGGGGTCGTGCAGGCCCAGAAGCTCGATCACGTCGCGTCGTACGTTGCCCGTGGCCGTAGCCGTGAGCGCACACACCACGGGACGGTGCGGGAGCGCGTCCACAAAGTCGCTAATCTTTTGATAGGCCGGCCGAAAGTCCTGCCCCCACTGGCTCACGCAATGCGCCTCGTCAACTGCCAGCAAGGGGACGTTTGCCTGGGCCGCAAACTCCCTAAACAGCGGGTCGTCCAAGCGCTCCGGTGCCACGTACATGAGGTCGTACCAGCCCTCGCGGGCACGACGCAGGACCTCGGGGCGCACGTAGGGCTTAAGCGTGGAGTTAAAGTACGAGCCCCGGATTCCCACCGCCTTGAGCGAGCGCACTTGGTCGCCCATAAGGCTGATGAGCGGCGACACCACCAAGGTGAGTCCGCCCAAGAGCAGTGCGGGCACTTGGTAGCAGATGCTCTTGCCGGCTCCGGTGGGCATGACCGCAAGCACGTCGCGCCCGTCCAGCACGGCCTGGATGACGCTTTCCTGAGCCGGACGAAAGTCTTGGTAGCCAAAGCACTCCACGAGCTTTGCACGCGCATCCTCTATGGTTGGTCCTGGCATGCCACCTCCTGTGCACATAAAAAATGGCCGTTTGGGGCTTGGCCCCTTCCGGCCAAATGGCCGTTTGGGACCTGGCACCAAACGGCCATTACTCGCTTCGCAAGTGCTACGCCAAGTCTTGCTGGGTCACGAGGTTGTAGCCAGCGTCCTTCAGGGCGGCCATGGAGCGCTCGGGATCGGCGACCTTGAGAACGTCCACGGCGGTGGCCCCCTTTACCGAGAAGCAGTAGCCGTACTCGATGTTGAGGTCAAGCTGCTCGAACACGCCCAGGAGGTCCGCCAGGCCACCGGGACGGTTGGGAACCTCCACGGCAAGCACCTTGGTTACGATGGCACGCATGTCGGCCGCACGCAGCGCCTCTACCGCACCCTCGGGATCGTCGCACACGATGCGTACAAGACCATAGTCGCTCGTCTCGGCAATCGTGAGGGCGTACATGTTTACCTGGGCGTCTGCCAGCACGCGCGTGAGCGCCCTTAGACGGCCCTTGTCATTCTCCAAAAAGACGGTTACCTGCTCGAGCATTAGCAGTCATCTCCCCTCAGGTCTACCACACGAACGGCCTTGCCCTCCGAGCGCGGGATGGAGCGCGGCTCCACGATGCGTACGCGGATGCCCACAGAAAGGGCACTCTTGAGCCTTGCCTGCATGTTGCGCTGCAGCTCCTCGATGGCGCGAACCTCGTCGAAGTCGAAGTCGGGGTTGGGCTCCACCTTGAGCGTAACGACGTCCAGATGACCCTTGCGCGTGAGCTCGATCTGGTACCAAGAAGAGATCTGGTCGAAGGTCTTCATAACGTCCTCGATCTGGCTCGGGAAGACGTTGACGCCGCGAATGATGAGCATGTCGTCGGTGCGGCCATGCAGGCGATCGATGCGCTTGTGCGTACGGCCGCAGGCGCACTCGCCGGGCAGGATGCGGGTGATGTCGCGCGTGCGGTAGCGGATTACGGGCGTCGCCTCGCGGTCCACCGTGGTGAGCACAAGCTCGCCCCACTCGCCGTCGGGCAGCACCTCGCCGGTCTTGGGATCAATGATCTCGGCATAGAAGTGGTCCTCGGCCAAGTGCAGGCCGTTTTGCTCCATGCACTCAATGGCGACGCCAGGGCCCATGGTCTCGGTGAGACCGTATACGTCGAGCACCTTGTAGCCGAGCTTCTCCTCCAGGTCCTTGCGGAAGTTGTCGCTAAACGCCTCGGCCCCGTGGATGCCCGCGCGCAGCTTGAACTCCTTCTTGGGATCGATGCCCATGGCAATGGCGGTGTCGGCAAGGTGCATGGCATAGCTGGGCGTGCAGCACAAAATGGTGGAGCCCATCTCGCGCATGACGCGAATCTGACGCTCGGTGTTGCCGGCGCTCATGGGAATGGTGGTGCAGCCGGCCTTTATGCATCCGTAGTGTGCGCCAAGGCCGCCGGTGAACAGGCCGTAGCCATAGCAGATGTGGGCAATGTCCGAGGGACCGCCGTCCGCGTACCATATGCCACGCGCAAAGCAGTCGCCCCAGAAGTCCAGGTCGTACTCGGAATACGCGCCAACGGTGGCAATGCCAGTCGTGCCGCTGGACATATGGATCTCGCGCACGTCTTCCATGGGGATGGCAAGCATCTGGAAGGGATAGTTATCGCGCAGATCCTGCTTGGTGGTAAAGGGTGCCTTCTGCAAGTCCTCAAGGGTCTGAACCGCATAAGGGTCAAAGCCGGCCTCGTCGAACAGGTCATGATAAAATGGTACGTTCTCGTAGCAATTGATAACGGTCTTCTTTACGCCCTCGAGCTGAAGAGCCTCCAGCTCCTCGTGCGGCGCCGTAAGAATGTCTTGCGCTTTCTTCATGGACGGCCTTTCGTGCGAAACCTTTGGAGCTTACGCCCCCTTTTTATGTGCCCATGCACATGTGAAAGGTATTCTAGGTTCAATTTGTTTCGTGGCCTTTACGATTC
>JAUMWL010000189.1:0-1367 GCA_030529665.1 Coriobacteriales bacterium | reverse complement strand
CAAGAGCGGCGCCTACGAAAGGACGCACCATGAGATGGCCTTGGAGCAGAAAGCCAAAAGTCGAGCCAACCATACCCGAAGGAGCGGTACGCAAACGGCTTTGCTATAGCGGCAAGGTGCAGGCCGTGGGGTTTCGCTTTACGATTGACGGTTGCGCCGACGAGGCAGGTGTTACCGGCTGGGTAAAGAACATGGACGACGGCACGGTGCTTTGCGAGGTGCAGGGAACGCCCAAGCAGGTCGCTCACTTTATGGATCTGGTGCAGCAGCAGATCGACTCGCCCAAGACGTGGATCGAGGGCGGACTGGCAAGTGCCGAGTACGTGGACCCCAAGCCCGACACGCGCTTCTCCATCCTCAACCTATAGAGAAGACCGGCGATAGGAGAATGGCATGTTTAAATTCACCAATGTGCTCGATTCGGCACTCTCCCATGGCGAGGCAATCGTAGAGCGTCTGAGCACGGCGGCAAGAACGCGCTCCGAGGACTACCTGTATGGATGGCGCACGGCGCGCGACCTCATACAGCTTGCGGGATCGGGCGCGACGCTCTGGCTGCTGCACAAGAAGGCCCGTGCCGCCATTCCCGTGTCGGTCGCCACCGCAGCCATTGTGGCGGGCCTCTCGGTCCTCTCTGCGCGCTTTGACCGCCTTCCCGAGCACGCAAAGCAGCCCGACCTGCGCGACAAGATCGTAAACACCACGGCGGACATCCTGCCCAACGCACTTGGCGCTGCCGTCCTGTTTACCAAGTCGGCTCGCGAAGAGCTCTCCAACACGCTTGACCTCACTCCGCGCAATCCCGCCCTGCCCTTTACGCCCGGCGAACGTGCACGCAACCTGGTGGCCCTCTATGCCACCTACTCGATGGTGGGGCATTGGGCGGAGATGCTGTTCTGCCAGCTCATTAGGCTCGGCGTCGTTGGCGGCGACTACGACCGGTCCAACACCATGCTGTGGGATTGGTGGCTCCATCCCTTCCCGGCCGAGGGCATCGCGGGCATCATGATTGCCGGGGCGCTCACGCCCCTGCGCGACGCCCTGCTAAAGCGATTTGGCGGTCGCGTTGCGCCTGCCCTCGCGCTGAGCTTCTTGGCCAACCAAGTGGTGTGCACCGCCATCGACTACCTTACCGGCATGGTGGCAAACCGAAACTACGAGCTGTGGGACTATCGCAACATGCCTTTTAACTTCCAGGGACAGGTATGCCTGCAGAACTCCTTGGTCTACACGACGGCGGCAACACTGGTGGCATGGCTGGCATACCCCACACGCGACGCCTGGCTTCGCAGGCTTCCCGCCGACGCGGCGAATCTGGGATTCAGCGCCCTCGCCCCCGCCTACGCCTTTGTGAGCCTGCTGTACTT
>JAUMWL010000188.1 GCA_030529665.1 Coriobacteriales bacterium | reverse complement strand
CGGAGCTCGTGGACGTGTCGTCTGGTTCGACCTGCGTCACAGGCTCGCTCTGCTCGGTGGAGCCAGTGGCCGTATGCTCCCCAGGCTCTGTGCCTTTAGTCGGCTCGTCCTGCTTCGTTGGATCATCCCATTCCTCCAGCTCGTCCTGCTCCGCCGACTCCGCCGCGTCTGGCGCCTCCCCCACGTCTTCTGGCGTGGCCACCGAGCTGTCCCAAAAACCCGCCACCGCAGTGCGCACGCCTACATAGGACAGGCACACAGCGCACCATACCGCCACGAAGGCTTGAATGATCTTGCTTTTTGGCATCGCTTACTCCATCTCGAAGATATACCTAGCTTCTCGTAAACCATACCCAACGGACTTGAAACGGAGTTAAAGTCCCCAACAGATTCTCCACACGCAAAGACCCAAGCCTTTAACTCGGTTTGAAGTTCGCTCGCTATGATGCCTTCGCACCGAAGGATTGGAGGTAAGCAATGTCATACGAGAGCGAGTATTCGGAAGCGCTGCAGCGTATCTACGCAGCCAACGCAAACGTGCCTTCCCTGCGCTATTTCCTTGATACGGCCGCAAACTGGCACGCATACTTCGCCCAAGACCCTAACGATATGTCCCAAAACGGCCATCCGCATCCGCTTGTTGTCGTCCTCGGATACGGCATCCCCGAACAGCTCATCTACGCATGCAACGTGACGCCGTGCGTGCTGCTGGGCGGAAGTCACGCGTCCTGCCGGTGGTCGGATGACGCCGTGCCCCGCGACAGCGATCCCGAGAGCCGATCAATCCTGGGGTATGCCCTTAGACTCGCAACTCGCACGAACATAGACCCGCTCTTTGTAGTGCCAGTCGCGAACGACAACATGCGAAAGATCGCCTACCACCTCAAGCAAGAAGGCCATGCGGTCCTGCCCGTCGACATTCCATCCGTGGCCACGAGTCCGTCCGCACAGCAGGCGTGGGAGCATTCCACCGAGACGCTGGTCCAGGCCGTCGCACGTCACGTTGGGAGGCGGGTTACGGCACGGAGTCTGCGAAACGCAGATCAGCTTGTGGCCAGGGCACGGACTGCCATCCTGGGCTTCGAGCAAAGCTGTGTGGAGTACCCGGGGGTACTCAACAGCGAGGCGCGTCTCCTCGTGATGAACAGCTATTACCAGACCGGTGACCTAGCTCAGTGGACGGCGATGCTCAACGAGCTTACCGCAGAGATCCAGGCACGCTACGGAACCATCGGACGCCCATCCATTACCGCGCCGCGCATACTTGTTGTCGGCTCGCCGATACTCTTCCCCCAGTATAAGGTGGCCGAGCTCATCAATGATGCGGGTCTTTTTTTGCTGACGACCGTGGATGCCGCCAGCACGTCACGCTTTGCCAACCTCAGCGCGCGCGAGAGCTCGGGCAGCGCGACGGCACTCATACGTGCCATCTCCCGCAAACATTACGGCTTCGACTCGTCAAGCGCCTCGGTAGTAAACTGGGCCATGGAGCGCTACGTGGAGCATCTCCTCTCCTCAATGGAGGTGGATGGCGTCGTTTGCCACATCCTCAAGGGACAGATCGAATACGACTTCGCGCTTTCGCATCTGGAGCCACTCTTTGACCATATGGGCATTCCCGTATTTCGCCTCGAGACAGACTACCAATACCAAGACGTGGAGCAGCTGCGCATCCGCCTCGAAGCCTTTGGCGAGATGCTCGGGCAACGCATGCTCGTTGCCAGCCGATCGCATGCGCGCCGCCGCTGCGCATAGCAAAGGGGGATGACGTTCGATGAACAAGAAATGCCTCGCAACAGCCATAGTTTGTACGTTGATGGTGTTGGCTGCCTACTTTGCATGGCAGTTCGTCTTCTTTGAGTATGAGACAAACGTCTACACGACCACCGCCGAACAGCTGTTTACGATCGACCATCTAACCAAGCTCGTGCCGCTCCTAATCATCGGCCTGCTCACGGCCATCGGCATTGTAGCGTGCATCGCGGTCCGCGACCACCTGATGCGCCGCGACACCCTCCGCGGCTCGTTTGCAACACGCGCGCCATCTTCCAAGGGGCGTGTGCGTAGTCGTCGCGTCTCCGCCTTCATGGTGGTGCGCTGGGTCTGCATGGTGGGCTTCTTTGTGCTCATGGTGTTTGGCGGCGTCCTGCTCGGCGAACGCTACTCATGGATCAGCATCCCCGTTTTGTCGTGTCCCGCCAACATGTCCCAGCTCACCGAGGCAAGTTGCTACTATCTCGCTCACCTGGAGGAGCTTGCCGACTTGCCGCTGATGGGCGTCATGGTCTTTGTGGCCAGCACGCTGGGATTCGTCCTCGTGCTTGGCAGGGTGCTCTGCGGCTTCGCGTGCCCCATGGGCCTCGCCCAGGACGTCATGCACAAGATTCGGCAAGCGACCAAGGTGGAGGGCATCGCCATGACCGAGCGGATGTACCAGGCACTCGTACCAATACGTTGGGTCATGCTGCTCCTGATGATCGGCCTCAGCTTCGTCGGCGGAAACTTCTGCAATTTCTGCCCGGCGATTGCCCTAACGCCCGTTGCCGCAGGCCTCTCCGTGAGCCTGTACGCGAGTGGCTTCCTCATGGTCTTCGTCCTCATCGCCAGCTTCTTCAAGCGCCGCTTCTTCTGCACGATCTGCCCGCTCGGCTACCTCATGGGGCTGGCTCACAGTGTTCAACCGTTCCGCATCAAGAAGGACTGCACCGCATGCACCGAGTGCGGCGCCTGCTACGAGGCCTGCCCGATGGGCATCAAGCAACTCTATACCGAGCGCGAGCAGACCGACGTGACTGACATCTCGTGCATCATGTGCGGCGAGTGCGTGCGGTGCTGTCCCGAGGATCGCGCACTTTCGCTCACCCTCTTTGGGAAAGACACCTACGTCTCCAAACGCTCAAGAGTCGTCGAAGGATACAGGAGGTAGAGGCATGGCATACGCAGACGTCGCACAGGAGCAACGTGAGGAGCAACGCGAGCAGCGTCGCAGACGGCGCTTCGCAACCAAGTCCATGCACATGACGCAAAAGTACCTGCGCCGCATGCGCGACCTTGGCGGCACGCTGGAGCAGATGGAGCCTTTCTTCAATGCGCTGGAACGCATCTACGTGCAAGGCCTGGATGTGGAGCGGCCGCGCTCCACGAAAACGGTGGGAACGTACTGTGTGCAGATTCCCCAAGAGCTCGTCTATGCCGCCGGCGCACGCCCGGTAAAGCTCTGCAGCGGGCACTACACAGCCTTTTCCATCGGTGACGACGTGGTGGCACGCGACGCATGTCCACTCGTAAAGGCAATTGCCGGTTTCGAGCACATGGGCACGCTACCCCTCTACGAGAACTGCTCGCTCATGGTGGTGCCCATCACCTGCGACTGCAAGAAGAGGATCGCCGGTCTCCTTAAGGAGAAGTGGCCTGTCCACCCGCTGTATGTGCCCGCAAACAGGGAAGACGAGGACATCGAGCACTACGTGGACGATCTTTACCAGCTCATGCACGTGGTCTCGCACGTTACCGGCCAGGACGTCACGCACGAATCGCTCGCAAACGCCTTCAACCTAACGGGACATGCCCAATACGAGCTGTCGCGCTTCCTGCGCATAAAGCGCACCACGCCCAACCTTCTGTACGGCACGCATGCCATGGCCGTTATGAACGCATCGTCGTATCTCGACGCTGGGGTGTGGGCAAGCGCGATGGGCGCGCTCAACGACGAGCTAGAGCGCAGGGCGCGTGCAAACGAGCTTGTCACGCGCAAGGACCTGCCGCGCATCATGCTCACGGGATCGCCGATCGTCTTCCCCAACCTCAAGATTCCTCTGCTCATCGAGGAAGCCGGTGGCGTCGTGGTCGCCGACGAGACCTGCATGGGAGAGCGCGGCATGTCCGACCCGGTCGTTCCCGTGGACGCGTCGTTCGACGGACTCATGCGCTCGCTCGCCATCCGTTCGCTGAGACCTTGTCCGTGCCCCACCTTTGCGGACAACTCGCAGCGCATCTACCGGCTCCGCCAGATGGTACGCGACTACCACGTGGAGGGCGTCATCTATCACGTGCTGCGCGGATGCCTAGTCTACGACTACGAGTTCCGCCTAGTAGAAGAGGAACTCGAGAGCATGGGCATACCCGTCATTCGCCTCGAAAGCGACTACACCGACCAAGACGTCGAGCAGCTGCGCATTCGCTCGGAGGCATTCGTGGAGACCATCAAGCTAAAAAAGGGACCGCTCAAGGCCAACCGAGGCTAGGCGCAGTCCGAAGCGACGCACGGCCACGACGTCGTGCTAGGGAACGGAGGGAACATGAAAAGATACTACATAGGACTTGACGGCGGCTCGACCTACCTCAAGGCGGCCATGATCGACGAGCGTGGCAACGTGATCGACACCATGGTGCGCAACACTGGCATCGACAACAGCGGCACCGCAAGCACCCTCGTCAACACACTCTGCCAACGTCGCCAGATCACGGACCGGCAGCTGGGATACATCATGGCGACAGGCTACAGCCGCAAGGTGCTCGACGTGGCAGACGATGACATTAGCGAGATCACCGCCCATGCGTATGGCGTACGCATCACCGCACCTCCTCAATGGCGGCCGGGCATGATCGTCGACGTGGGCGGGCAGGACAGCAAGATTATCTATTTGGACGCCAACTACACCGTAAAGAACTTCTCTATGAACGACAAGTGCGCTGCAGGGACGGGCAAGTTCATGGAGGTCATCGCTCAGATCCTAGAGACGACCATCGACCAGGTGGGGCCCCTGTCGCTCCAGAGCACCGAGCCGTGCGACATCAACTCCACCTGCGTTGTGTTCGCACAGTCGGAGGTGATCTCGCTCGTCGCGCGCAATTACGACCGACGCGACATACTCGCCGGCATGCACCTGTCCATGGCACGGCGCATCA
>JAUMWL010000187.1 GCA_030529665.1 Coriobacteriales bacterium | reverse complement strand
CCCTATCTTGCGTCGGTCGCCCTGCTTGGCGGCAAGACGACCGAGCTTCGCAAAGCGCAAAAGAAACTTGCCGAGCTCAATTCCCGCTCATATGAGTTGCTAATGTCTATGTGAGCGTCCCGCGACCAGGTCACCAAACGTGACGCCGTGGCACGGGCAATAGGCAACGTGGCCACGGCGCTCTTCCCGGAGGTTCAGACCAGTACTGGTACTCAAAAATCGTGGGTGCGTGGCTGGGGACGACCCCAGCCTCCTACTGCTCGCTCACGCGCATGACCGCCTTGATGGCCTCCTTCTTGCGGAGCCCCTCGAAGGCCTCGTCGATGCGCGGGAACTCGTAGAACGTGATGATCTTGTCTATGGGGAAGCGACCCTCCTTGTACCAGCGCACCATCTTGGGGATGAAGGTCTTGGGGTCGGACTCACCCTCACAGGAGCCCTTCACGGTGCGCATGGGCATCATGACGTCGCCGCCCATGTCGAAGCTCTCGATGACGCCCGAGGGGGCAACGGGCAGGAAGGTCCCGTGGAACTTGAGGCAGCGAAGGGCGTTGGTCATCATGAAGTCGTTGCCCGAGGTGTCGATGGAGACGTCGGCTCCCCTGCCGGTGATCTCCTGAATGGCAGCGACGAGGTCCTCGGTCGTGGCCGAGTTGAGCGCGTGCGTGGCGCCTAGCTCGAGGGCCTTTTGCAGGGAGATGTCGTTGCGGTCGACCGCGATGATGGTCCTGCAGCCTATGGCCGCCGCGCCCAGAATGGCGCTCATACCCACCGCGCCGCAACCGAACACGGCAACCTGCGTGCTCGGCGTCGCCTTGGCCACGTTGACCACGGCACCGGCGCCGGTCTGGATGCCACAGCCCAAGGGGGCGACCAGGCCCAAGTCCACGTCGTCGTCCACCTTGGCGACGCTCGCCGCGTTGGCGACGGCGTAGGTGGCGAAGCTCGACTGGCCAAAGAACATCGAGACGTCCTTGCCATCTTGATGCAGGCGGGTGGTTCCGTCGGACGCCACGCCGCCAAAGTTGATCTGGTTGAAGTTCTCGCAGTAGTACGGCTCGCCATGCGCGCACGACGGGCACGTGCCGTCAAAGGCGTAGGTGATGCCCACGTGGTCGCCGGGCTTGAGGTCGGTCACGTGCGCGCCGACCTTCTCGATGATGCCCGCCCCCTCGTGGCCGAGCACGAGCGGCAGCGCGATGGGGGTGCCCTGGTTGCGCCCGAACTCGTCGGTGTGGCAGACGCCCACGGCAACGATGCGCACGAGGACCTCGTCGTCCTTGGGCTCGTCTATGTCGACGTCCTCCAGAAGGTACGGACCGCTCTTCTCGTGCACGACCAACGCTTTGATTCTCATGACGCCCTCCTGTTACCCCTGCCTTGTAGGCCGAGCTTCCTCCGTTGCAGGCGCAATGCCAGAGGGGATGGCCCGTCCGCATGCGCCGCGCACACTAGCATAGCCCTGTAGGCCACCACCGTTCTGGCAAAACGGCAAGAGGCGCCATCTTGTTCGCAACGAAAGGGCGTATGGATATGGGGCTACCCTCTTTGTGGGAATTCCGCCTCTATGGAAAGTCCGCCCGCAACAAACGACAAGGCCTCACGCAAGCTCGGCCGATTCTCCAGCTGCAACCCCCATGTCCAATGGTCCAGGAGCTCGGTGGTCGGTTTCCGATACGTCAGCACCCGCGGGTTTCCATCTGCATCCCACACCGCGCGCGGGGGATTCAGGCTCTTGTCAACGAACTGTCTCGCCTCCACAGGTACGCCGCCACCAACCAGAAGGCTACCTGCTGTGAGATTTAGATTCCCCTGAGCGACCTCGGAGCGCGGCGACAACGCCGCAAGTGTGCCCACGTCATTCACGCAAATGTGTACGTCCCGCCCTACACCCAACGCACGGCAATGCCCAGCCCAACTGAGCACTTTGTCCACCCCGCCGTCGCGCAGCCAATCATGCGACGAGGGCGGCAGCAGAAGGGTTATTGCGCCATCTACCGGTGAAGCCCCCTCCAACGCCTCCGCCAGATTCTTCGGACTTGTCTGGCTACCCACATATATGCGCCTCTCGTCGCGAATGACCGCAGGCTCCTCAATGGCCCAAAAACGCTGCGTCGCGGGTCCGTAGTAGCATGAGCAGGACCGACCAAAGGTACGCTCGTACAGCTCCGCACGTTGCTTGCTTGATTCCAAGGATTCGGCAAGGCACAGAAACCTCAGAACACGAACACGCTCCTCCAGCGGACGGCCACGTCCCCCAAGCTTGCCAAAGCTCACGCCAGCACGCCCGAAGGCGGAAGCCTCGCAAGCCCCACAGGGATACGGGTTCGCATAGCCGCGATTCGTTCCCAAGCAGGCATGGGTCGTGTATGTCGTGCAAAACGTATAGAGAGGCTTACCCGGAATCTGGGCATCCGCCCCGGTGCGAGGAGCATAGCCAACCCCATGGTAATGCTCGCAATAGCCGTCCACCAACGGGCATTTGTCAAAGAACACCATGCTCTCGGCCTCCATGCCGGGAACCGCCCGCAACACCTCCTTTGCCATGCGGGCGTCCATGAACCGGGGAAACACGATGCGCGAGACGCCAAGCTGGGCGAACGCCCGAGCGCTTTGGCCGTTGGCGCACGCAGAAAGCAGCGAAAGCACCCGCACCAGGCTGGTGTGTGTCTCACGTAACCGCCACAGAAGGCCAAGGTCACGCACGATCACACCCGTCCCGCCCATCTGCACAAAGGCCGCAGACAAGTCCATAAGGTAGTCGAGCTGCTTCTCGTCGTAGTGTCCGTTGAGCGCCAAGAAGACCGGGAGTCCGTACGCGCGCGCGACAGCCACCAATTGTGCCAACTCCTCGCGCGTGGAGAGGTTTGCCCTCCCCTGCCTGCGACTGATGGAGTCGTGATCGCCATAGCGCTCCCGCCACCACTGCTCCTGGATGCCACAATAGAGCTCGCTGGCACCCGCAGCCGCAAGTGCCGGCACCTCGCTTGCCGCATGTGTCGGTACGCAATACAACATGAAATACCGCTCCTCCTAGCAATGATCAAGCGATGGGGATACTCCCCTTTGCTTGCCTTTTGCCAAGCAAAGGGGAGTATCCCCATCGCTTGGCGCCGCTTTGCTCGCCACAACAGCATGAAGGCGCACGCCATCCTGGAACACGTATACGGTCTTTGTTCTTGCGTCCTTTGCCATCCGGCCCACCTCGCCATGACGTGTTTTGATAAGACCGCTTCCGCACGCGGAATCTAACAAGACGCTACACCAATCCGTGTACGCTGTCGCAATAGCGTCAACATCGCCACTCCATCCCACCGTTTACCAGTGCCAACAGGTCGCTATAGTTTGTCACCTCGTGATAGCGCACGTCGTTCGTGTTCGCCTCGTTGAAGAGCTTCTTCGCGCATGCAATCTTCGCCGTCTCCACACCCCGCAGCTCCAGCGTGTCGAGCGTGCCCTTGGTCTCGGCCACGAAGTACACGTGCTGTACGCTGCCCTTCTTGAAGGCGATAGCCCAGTCGGGAGCGTAGTTGCCCACGGGCGTCGGTATCGTGAACGTCCTCGGCAGCTTGGCGTACACCTCCACATCGTCGGCGGCGTCGAGGTCGTAGGCGAAGGCAGCCTCCCCGTCCGAGTCGGGAAACACGTAGTCCTGGATGCCCTTGCTCACGCTCATGGCGCTGCTCGCGTTGCGCGGCATGCGCTCGGTAAAGATCGTCGTGTCGTACTCGTCATCGATGGCGTGGTACTCGATGTGGTCGACAATCATCGTGGCCTTCTCGCTCACGATGAGCCTGGCGACCTTGGCGATGAACTCCTCGGGGTTCTTGGCGTAGAGGGAATACTTGTTTGGGTGGATTCTGCTGAGAATCGCCGCCGCCGTTCGCCTGGTTATGCTCGCTTGGGCGGCAATCTCGCCAAGCAGGTCGTACGTAACACCAGTCACGGCCCCGACGTCCACCTTCTCTTGCGCCGTGCGCCTCACCCTGAACTGCCCGGAGTCCAGGTCTTCGTGGCGAAGGTCGGCGTGCTGGGTGCCCACCGTCATGGCGTAGGCGAGCTCGCTCACCTTCAGGTCCCTGTCGATGCGGGCCACGGCATGGTCGATAAGCTCGTCGCTGTCGAACTCCACCGTGTAGGCGTACTTGCCGTGGATGCGTCCCCACAGCTCCTGGAAGGCTGCCCGCTCGAAGTTGTCGTTGAGCTTGTTGGCGGGCACCTTGGTCTCAAGGCCGTTGCTCACCATGCCGTCGAGCGCGTGCGGGTCGTAGACGCTCTTGACCAGCGCCTCGATGGCCGGGGCCTTGGGCTGCATGTCTTGCGGCAGCCGCTCCACGGCCACCAGGCTGAAGCCCTCCTCGCGGAAGCGATCGGTCGGCGTGCCCTCGTAGTCGACGTAGTCGTTCTGGAGCAGCCACGCGTAGGCGATGCGGGACTCCTTCTCGCTGAACGTGACCTCGGTGGAGTCGGGCATCGTGACCACCTTCCCTTTGAGGAAGGTGTCGGTGACGCTCGTGGGCCGGGCGTGCAGTCCGCTCCTGATGTCGCTCTGCAGCGAGGCGGTGAAGTCGCCGTAGCTCTCCGACGCGACCACCGTGAGCACGTTGACGGAGTGCACCTCCTCCTCGCCGAGCGTGGCGAGGTCCTGCCGCTCGCCGGTCTGGTCAACGCAGAGGCGGAGCCCCCGTCCGACTTCCTGGCGCTTGCCTGTCTCGTTGTCGGAGTGCTTGAGCGTGCAGATCTGGAAGATGTTCGGGTTGTCCCACCCCTCGCGAAGCGCCGAGTGCGAAAAGATGAAGCGGCACGGCTCGTCGAAGGAGAGCAGCCGCTCCTTGTTGCGCAGGATGAGGTCGTAGGCGCTCTCGTCGTCAGACTCGTCGCTCCCGCGCTTGGTCTTTGAGTCGATGGCGCGGCCCTTCTTGTCGATGGAGAAGTAGCCCTTGTGCGTGCCGT
>JAUMWL010000186.1 GCA_030529665.1 Coriobacteriales bacterium | reverse complement strand
GGTTATGGACCAAGTCATGGAACCGGGGTTGGTGCCCACAGGAGCGCCAGAACGCGCGACGAGCGTCGTTGCGTAGGCGGTACCGCGCATGGCGCTCGGCAGGGATTGGGTAACTATGGTGGGTGCCACCTGCTCGGTGTTGGCCGTTGCCACCTCAACGGGGTTGTAGGCAAACCGGTATGTTTGGTCGCCCATCTTTACCTTCAGTACCGGGAAGTACACACCCGGCTCAATCGAGGGATTGGTGCCGTCCTTTATGGAGAGATCAATGTTGCGAATGGCAAAGGAGCCTTCCTTGCTGCCGGCCTCTGATGACCCAAGGCTCCATCCGGTGCCATTGGACCCTGTTGTAGCGTTAACACGCTCCCATACGATTCTTTCGTTCGTATGCGTGTCGTTCCAATAGAGCGGGTTGGGCCAGTCGTCCGTCTGACCAGAAGCGTACTGTGCCTCGAGCTGGTCGAGCGTGAGCGCGTTGCCTTGTGCGTCTTGCGCACCGTACATATATAGATAGCAGGAGCTCGGAGCTCCAAGCTCGTCGATGGCCGAGAGGGCGCGTACGCTGAGACTGAGGTCGAGTTTGCCACCAAGGGGCAGCGTCTCTAGGCTTTCGGTTCCGCCAGCAGGCTTCACAACCAAGGCGTCGCGCGTAAGCTGCCCGGCCGCGTTGGCGCCGTAGTAGTTGCGAAAGACGATACCAGCATCCACTGTATACGTTCCGTTGTCGTATGCGCTGGTAGAGTATTGCTGACCCCCCTCACCGGTAAAGATAACCGTGTAGGACCCTGCTGGCAGCGGAACATAGGACCCATCCATCTGGCTAAACAAGCCGTCTATGTAAGTTCCGCCTTCCCTCAGAGGTACGTCATACGTAACGGTTGGGTCTGTCGTAGAAACGAAGGTGATGGTGGGAGCAGCGTTTTGCCACAAATAGGCATCCGCGGAGAACTCGTCTCCATTCTCCATGTTTGACGCACGAATGCGAAATGTTACTGATTGCTCCAAGATATAGGTGTTCGAGGTCCAACTCGGTTCGTCATAGTAGTCTGCGTATTGCTCGAGCCAAATATTGGTAGGTTCCGTCACGCTTTGCGTGAGCACCGCATCGCCATCTTCGGAGGACTGAACCTCCACAGCATCGTCTAGCTGCGATTCCTCTTGTGGCAGCGGGTCTTGGCTGGGCTTTTCCTCAGATGCCCCTTCGGGTGCCTGAGCATTCACCTGGTCGTCCGTCACATCGTCCAACGAAGGCTCTGCTTGGGCATCCGCTGGGGGGACTACCTCACCTTGGGCAATCACCTCCAACTCGTCCGCCAGTTCCGCAAGTGCCGGTGACGGTACCAGCGAAACGACCAACACTGCAGATAGCACAGCGCACAGCAACCGTTTCATCTTGATCACCTCATCAACGTTGGAGATTGCTACCTTATTCTATTTTGTAGCAAACGTGGACATTTGAGAAGTGGTTGTTTATGGGGTTCGTAGGTTTGTCTAGCTGCATGTCACGAGCGCGCTCCCGCAACACGCTACGTGTTCAGAAGCGGCACCACATCTGTTTGAAGCATGGCGGGAACGGATGCCAGCGGAAGCGTGCTGTGATTACGAGCTGTGTGGGTCGTCTACCTAGAGGTGCGCTGTCTTTTCAAGCTGTGTGGGTCCGGTTGGCTCACGCGTGCTGTCTTTTGGAGCTGTGTGGGTCGTCCGCCCGGCGGTGTGCTGTCTTTGCGAGCTGTGTGGCTTGCGGACCCACACTGGTCGCAATCACAGCACGCGACTGCCAAGCCAACCCACACTGGTCGCAATCACAGCACGCGTCGTCGCGTTTGAGTCAAAAGGGGCTACCCCTTTCTGCTCAGAGCAGATAGGGGTAGCCCCTTTTGACTCAAACGTCGTAGCGATTACGCGTCTACGCCAAGTTGGAAGGCGCGGAGGTTGGGCTCAAGCAGGTGCTGGCGCTTGGGCGGGACGCACTTGGCGATGGCGGCGTCAACCGTCTCGCGATCGGCAAAGTTGGTGAGCGCCCACAGCTTGCCCAGGCAGATTATGTTGGCCAAACCTTTGAGGCCGTTCTCCTCGGCAATCTCGGTTGCCTTAAAGGCGGCGACCGTCACACCGTCGGCCAGCTCGACACCCTCGGCCCCATTCATGGCAAGCGTGGTGTCGATCACGATGGCGCCACCGCGCTGCACAGACGCCGCGAACTTCTCTACGGAGGGCTGGTTCATGGCAATGAGCGCCGTGGGCTTGGTAATAAACGGCGTGCCGATGGCGTCGTCGGACAAAGACACGCTGCAGTTAGCGGTACCGCCGCGCATCTCGGGACCGTAGCTGGGCATCCACGACACCTGACGCCCGTCAATGAGCCCGCAGTTTGCCATGATCTTGCCCGCAAACAGAAGGCCTTGTCCGCCAAAGCCGGAGAGCACGCACAGAAGCTCATGGTTGAAGTCTGCCATGGCTACTCCTCCTTTCCCTGCTGAGCGATGGGGCAGTCCTTGGCGCGCTCGAGCGCAGCCTCGGCCGCATTGGCAAAGCCGTCGGCCACGACATCCTTGTACACGCCCAGCGGATAGTACGGCAGCATGTTGTCGCGCAGCCACTGGAAGGCATCGAGCGGCGTCATGCCCCAGTTGGTGGGACACGTGGCCACGACCTCCACCAGCGAGTAACCCAGGCCGTCGATCTGGTTTTGGAAGGCCTTCTTTATGGCCTTCTTGGCATCCATGATGTGCTTGCGGCTGTCGCAGGTAACGCGCTCCACGTACGCCACGCCGTCCAGCGTGGAGACCATCTCGGCGATGCGCACGGGGTAGCCCACCTTGGACACGTCGCGGCCATACGGCGACGTTTGCGTAACCTGGTTGGGCAGCGACGTGGGTGCCATCTGGCCGCCCGTCATGCCATAGATTGCGTTGTTGATAAAGATGACCGTGATCTTCTCGCCACGGGTGGCGGCGTGCACCGTCTCGGCCGTGCCGATGGAGGCAAGGTCGCCGTCGCCCTGGTAGGCAAAGACCACGTTCTCGGGATGCACGCGCTTTACGCCGGTGGCCACCGCGGGAGCACGGCCGTGCGCGGCCTCGATCATGTCGCAATTAAAGAAGTCGTACATCATAACCGAGCAGCCCACAGGCGCGATGCCCACGGTCTTGCCCTCGATGCCCAGCTCGTTGATGACCTCGGCGACCAGACGGTTGACGATGCCATGCGTGCAGCCGGGGCAGTAGTTGGTTACGACGTCGCTGAGCACGCGCGGACGAGCCGAGACGATCTTCTCGCCCTCGGCGATCTGCGAGCCAATGCGCTCCTGCTGGTACTCGGGAAGCGTGATGGTGGTGTTGGGCTTTGCCATGCTACTCACCCCTTTCGTAGGTGCTCTTGCGGTCGATGGGGTGCGGAAGGACGCCACCAGCAACGCCGCCGGCAGCGGCAGCCTCGGGCTCCAGGCCTGCGGCGACCTTTTGTATTGCCGCAAACACTTCTTCGGGCGTGGGAAGCACGCCACCCGTACGGCCATAGAAGTCCACGGACGCACGACCCGAAACGGCCAGGCGCACGTCGTCGACCATCTGGCCCATGTTGAGCTCTACCGAGAGGAACGCGCGAGCACTGCCCTCGCACAGCTCGTCGATGGCCTTGGTGGGATACGGCCACAGCGTGATGGGACGCAACAGGCCGGCCTTGATGCCCGCTGCACGCGCGTCACGCACGGCGGTGCGAGCAATGCGGCTGGCGGCGCCAAAGGCCACGACCACTATCTCGGCGTCGTCGCACATCATGAGCTCGGCACGCTGGTGCTTCTCTTTAATCTGCTCGTAGCGCTCGAAGCGGGCACGGTTGGTCTCCTCGAGCTTCTCGGGGCTGAGGTAGAGCGAGTTGACCACGTTGTGCTTGCGCTCCATGTGCGTGCCCGACGTTGCCCAGGGCTTGGCGGGCAGCGTGGACGGGTCGCGCTCCTCGGGCAGCTGCACCGGCTCCATCATCTGGCCAATCATGCCGTCGGCAAGGATCATGGCAGGCGTGCGGTACTCATCGGCCAAATCAAACGCGTCGTAGATAAGGTCGGCCATTTCTTGGACCGTGGACGGTGCAAGCACGGGCATAAAGTAGTCGCCGTGGCCGAGCGCACGTGTGGCCTGGAAGTAGTCAGACTGGGAGGGCTGGATGCCACCCAGGCCTGGGCCGCCACGCTGCACGTTTACAATGACGCCGGGGAGGTCGGCACCGGCCATGTAGCTAACGCCCTCGCTCTTGAGCGAGACACCAGGAGAGCTGGAGCTGGTCATAACGCGTGCGCCTGCGGCGGCGGCACCGTACACCATGTTGATGGCCGCGACCTCGGACTCAGCCTGCAGGAAGGTGCCGCCAATGAGCGGGAGCCTCTTTGCCATGTAGGCCGCAAGCTCGGTCTGAGGCGTGATGGGGTAACCAAAGAAGAAGCGGCAACCGGCGCGCATGGCCGCCTCGGCCAGCACCTCGTTGCCCTTCATGAGGACGCGCTCTTGCGCATTGGTCTTTTGTGCCATTTACTTCACCACCGTAATCGCAACGTCAGGGCAGGTGGCGTAGCAGGAAGAGCAGCCGATGCAGCCCTCCTTCACCTGCTTTGCGGGATGATAGCCCTTGGGCGTAATGCGCTCTTGGTCAAGCGCGAGCACGCCTTTGGGGCAAGCGGCGACGCACAGGCCACAGCCCTTGCAAAACACGTCGTCGACGATAATACGTGCCATAATCCCTCCCTCTCTTTCTTGGGGTCGTAGGCAAACTGTCATTATAGGTCTTGTTCTCCGTTTGGAAGTATGTCAAAGGGGGCCAAACCCCTTTTGCCAAAAAAACCATTTTGGCAAAAGGGGTTTGGCTGATCAACGCCCGCTGTGAGTCAGTTTGCGTGGCCGACGGACCCTATTTCTTAACCAACGACTTGGAGAGCCACTGATGTTCGCCCTTGTACGTTGGGGTGGGAGCTTTGCCACCCTTGGGGACAAGAACTATCTGTATGGCCTCAATGCGATCGTTGTAACCTACGGTACCCAC
>JAUMWL010000185.1 GCA_030529665.1 Coriobacteriales bacterium | reverse complement strand
CAGCGTGAACGTGGTGCTGTTGTTCACCTCATGCGGCCGGTGCCACTCGGGGTATCTGTGCCCGCGTGGTATCTTCGTTCTGTTGCCGAGGCGCTTGTTCCATAGGCGGTCGTGATGCGCGCAAGCATTGCGAACGGTGTTCAGTGTGAGCAGCCATGACTCGAAGACCTCCGCGCGCACCCCCAGATCATCGGCTCTGCCCCTCTTCACGTCGTCGGGAGATCCCTTGAAGAGCGTGAGCATCATGCCGAAGTCCATGATGTTGACGAGCGTCCAGTAAGGCGGAAGCCCGTGCGAGTCACCGTACTTCTGCTTGAAGTGCTCTATGAAGAGCGTTTTCGAACGGTCGTAGGCCGTGAAGCACCTGGACATAAAGTGCCCGTACGCGCCTTGCTCCATGTTCGGGAGCGTCGAGCGGTCCAGGTACCCAAACGGCCCCGCCGTCTCGGCGAGCCTGTAGGCGAGCTGCGTGCGCATGTAGACTTCCACTCGCTCGATCGCATCGAGCGTGATGAGTCTGAGCTGGCGGTCGAAGGTATAGAGATCCCACACCTTCTCGAAGGACGTTCCCGGCGCGAACGATTCATCATCGCTTCCAGGATTCTGCTTGTAGATGTACCAGTACCCGCTCAGGCGATAGTACCCGACGCCCGCTAGGTGGGCGACAAGGTCGGCCCGGTCGAACGCAAGGCCGCGCTCCTCGAGCCGGTCTGCCTGCTGCTCATATGAAAGCCATGGCTTTTGGTACTCCATACAACCCCTAAAAAAAGAACACCCGCCAAAGTTTGCATCATCTCGACTGACGCCGAGAGATAGGCATGGCGGGTTCACTGCCGATAATGTACCACACGTAACGGTGTCTTAGTCAATTTTACATGGGAACGGCTCCAAATTCTCAATCAGACGGCATTTGGCCCTTGGACACCACCCCGAGCCCACGCGCCCGTGCCTTGGCCGTCTTCTCGTCTTCGCCGTACCACTTGGCGCGGTACTCCCAGGCGCCCATGGTGACGCCCACCTCGCGCATGTCCTGCTCCTTCTCTGCGGCCGTGTCCTGGATGATGCTGTCGTCGAACTGGATCCTCGTCTCGCCCTCGTCGGGGATGGGCTCGCCGAAGGATCGCGACGCGTGCATGACTGCCCTTGCTATCGAGACGATCGAGCCCTCCAGGCTGTTCTCGTGCCGGCGGATGTTGTGCATGAGGGCCGAGTTGTCGGAAGAGACTTCTGTAGCTGTCTTAACGTACCCCCGGGACTCGTCCATGTCGAAGTAGCTGCCGAAGCCCGTGAGGTCGCCCAGCATCTGCAGGGCCACGCGGAAGGCCTCGATCTGCCCGTTGGTTCTTAGCGCAGGCGCGAATTCCTGGATCGTGTCCTCGCCGCCACCTTGCGGAAGTTTGCAGTCCTGCTTGCTGAACGGTATGGTGACGTTCCTGTTGCCGTCCTGCTCGCGGTCGAAGAGCACGTCCGACAAGAACACCCTCATCTTGCTGAGGTCGATCTCGTTTATGAGAGCGTCGAAGGTGAGGTTCACCGCCTGGACAGCGTCCACCGTGTCCGCGAACATGCTCTGCCCATAGGGGCTCATGTCCACGCGCGTGTTGGTGACAGCCGGCTTCACGATGCCGAAGGTGGGGAAAGGACAGCCGGTGTCGTATATGGGGAGGATGCCCACTGGCGCGAGCTCGTTTCCCCCGCGGTCGAAGCACACGGTGACGATCCTGTACGTCTCCTCGCTTTCATGGGCGAGAAAGAGCTTCCTCGTTCTCCTGGGAAGGTGCGGATGGGGAAAGGTCCTCCGAGGAGCCCATGCCGCCGCGCAGGTGCATCTGCAGCTGGTCCACGGCCTTGCCACGGTAGAACGCCCGCGTGACGAAGGCGCATTCCGAGATCCCGTCCTCGTCCCATGAGAGCGGGATCACCATGCGCGCGTCATAATGCCTTACGCGGACCTTCCTCTTGTCCAGGTCGAGCCAAAGGGCCCAGGCTCCCGTGCCGAGCCCGAAGGCACGCACCACGGTCGCCTGCGCCGAGTTCATAAAGTTGGTGGACGAGAAGAACGTGTTGATCCAGTCGGTGGCCTTCTGGTTATCGCAGACAACCTTGACTTCCTCGTTGAGGAGAAGAGAACCCCACTCCTTGCAGACGCGCATTGCAGGGTGAATGCTTCTACGATGAACGGCATACACGCGTCCCATACCGTCCTTGTCCCTATTATGTAGGTATCTACATAACCGGGACATGTGCTCCCCAATCCATCATCTTCCGCAGATAAGGGTCTGCGCCGTACTGACCGGCTAGGTATTGGCGGTCGTAGGCGTTCTGTGGCCGTATGCGGTGTCCTTCGGCGTCGACGATGTCTGCGAGCGAGTACATGGTAGACGACCCTGATGACCCCTTGGCGGCGAACCAAATCTCGTCACGCCGGAACATCGCGCTGTTGAGGGTGGACATGTCATGAGAAGTGTAGATGAGCTGGGCACCCTTCGGATTCGTCTCCCTGCTCGTGAATAGGCGGACTATGTACTTGAGCAGCTTCGGGTGGAGCTTGGCGTCCAGTTCGTCGGAGACGATGACGGACCCATCCTCGAGTGCGTTGATTAGGCTGGGGACGAGGCTCAGGAGCTTCTGGGTCCCGTTGGACTCCTCCTGTAGTTCGAGCTCCCCTCCGCTGCCAGTCGCATGTCTTAGGTACACCGCCTCGAGGTCGTCCTCCGAGTCGTATTTGTACCGGATGCCCGTGATGTCGATGTCCATGGCGTTGAGCATCCTTACCACGCGCTCTTGGCGCTCGTCATCGTCAAAGCGATATACGCGCCTCTCGAAGTGGGGGAGCGAGTAGTCTAGGAACGAGCATCTGAGGAACCAGTCGAAGGCGGTGTCGGCTGGTTCCAGGTCGTAGTTTATGGCCAGGAACGACAGGAACGGCATCATGGAGTCCACCTTGGTGCTCACGCTCTTGCGCTTTAGTGCCGACCCGAGCGACACCGTGCCGTCCGAACGCTCGAATATGGTCGCCGTGGCCCCCTTGCCCGGTTTTCTGCGGTGGAGGTACTCCTCCAAGACCTCCTCCCTCAGCATTGACAGAATGTAGCGGTAGACGTATCCCCCGTGGCCGAACACGATGCGGAACGTGGTGGGTTCGTGCGACGAGTCGTTGTCGAATGCATATGGTCGGCAGCCAGCTTTCGGAGGCCTGCCCCCCTGTCCTCGCATGAGCATCCAAGGCAGCGTGATGTAGCGCCAGAGGCACTCGAACGCCTGTAGGGTGCTGGACTTCCCCCCACCGTTTGGGCCGTAGAGGACGGCGACGGGCAGGTACTTTTTGCCAGACTCATCGACGATGAGGGAGTCCTCGTGCTCGGCTACACGCGTGGCCTCCATGCTGAGCGTGGCCTCGCTCCGATAGCATTTGAAGTTCTCAAAAGTCATGCTTATGAACATCGTATTCTCCAACGTGTCTATGTATGGCCATTATTGGTAAATATACTACCAAAATAGGCATTATAAATGCAATACACTGCACCTTGATGAAAACACGGTGCTATGCCCATGACAAGGACGGTGGGATTCCATTGCCCCGTTAGAGATGCCTCCCTACGTCTACATGCCATTGGACCGGGCGACAACGCAACCCGCGAGCCGCCTGAGACGCACGTGAGTCCGGTCGGCCGATGGGTGGGAAACGTGCGGTTAGGGGGTCGCACGGGTTGAGAAAGTCGCGAAACAGCACTTGCAGTCGTGGCGCGCTATACGAGGAAAGAAATCTCCTCGGTGTCGAAGTAGGTCTTCCACTCCCTGCAGATAAAGCCATGCTGAGCAGCGACGATTCGCTCGATTACCCTAAGGTCCTTGGTGGGTATCCTGCCGTGGTTGTGCGCAAGGACGCATCCCCCCGCAGATGTCAGCCGGAGCTTCGTGGCGTCAGGCGTCGGTCGGCCCTTCGCAACGTGGACATGCACGGGCTCGTGCTCCTCTCCCGACCAGAAGAAGATGCGGTACCCGCCAATGGAGAAGAGGCTAGGCAATCCTCAGCCCTCCCTCCGCCGCAAACTCGTACAGAAGGTGGGCGTTTGCGGCGAGGAAGGACCGAAAGTTGCTCAGCTCGTCGTCGCTGAAGGATCCCTCCCACGGGGTCATCTCGTACGAGGGGAGCTCGAATCGAACGGAGTCGAAACCCTCGTCGGTCGGCCGCTCGAAGTGCACGAGCACGCGGCCGCCGTTCTCGTCGGGCTTCAGGTCCGAGTGGAGAACCATGGTTCCGTCAGCGAAGGTCAGATAGGGGTGCAACATGTGTCGAGTCCTTTCGTGCCGTGCGTATGCCACCATTTTACCCATTGCGCATGACGATTCCTTGCGTGAACTGTGGAACTCTACCACGTGCTCGAACACGTCGCGCATCTCGTGACGCTCGAGGGATGCGAGCGGGCTCCAGAAGTTGGTGGCCACCATGTGCGTGGTGAGCGGATAGAACAACGAGAAGAAGAGCATGGGCAGGTCGGCCCACACGGTGCGTGGCCCCACCCACGAGAGCCGATCACAGTGGTTGTGCTGGTTTACCCACATAGAGGAACGAGACGGCGTAGGCGAGCGCCTGTGGCCATAGGCCGAGCAGTGCCTCTGTCGTGAGCGTCTCGGGCGCCTGGATGCCCAGCACGATGATGGTCATGACGATGACGAGCACCGCGTCGTTGAATGCGGCGAGTCGGTCTTTGCTTCTAAGCGTGCTTCGTTGGCGGTAGTCCTCCCGGTTCTTTACCTCGCGCTGGTGTGCAAGAGGTGGATTTCATGAGACAATTGAACAGAGGTGGACTTCCTCGTCCAGGAAGGAAACGTAGTTATTCCCGTTGAGGTGAAGTCAGGCGAGGTAGTGAGGTCCGCGTCCCTTCGCTACTACGCGCGCAAGTACCCGGAGGAGACACCCCTGAGGCTACGGCTCTCGATGCGCAATCTCTCGTGCGACGACGGCCTGCTCAACGTACCGCTCTACATGGCCGAGCACGCCCTGCGCCTGGCCAAGCCGATTCTTGGCAAATCCCGCCTCGCCAAACGCGATTCGAGCCGAAACG
>JAUMWL010000004.1 GCA_030529665.1 Coriobacteriales bacterium | reverse complement strand
CGTGCCGGTTCCACCTTTGCCGAAGATAAGAAGCAGGCGTATAGGGATCGCATAGAGGGGGAGCCAAACGAGCTCGCATGCTGGTCCATGCAGACGATTTTGGAGAACGCCGAGGTCGCCGAAAAGGATGCGTCTCCGCTCTGCGACGATACGGGCATACCCCATCTCATACTGGATGTGGGAAAGAACCGCTTGGTTACGGGAGAACTTCTTGACGCCATATATGAGGGCGTGGAGGCTGGACTGGCAGCGCTTCCTGGCAGGCCCATGGCCATTTTGGGGGACGATATTCAGCGCATTGAGCAAAGGAGCGGGCTCGATCCGCGCTCCGAGGCGCTTGCACCCGCACCCCTCATGTGCCGCTATGTGGATGACCCCGACTGCTTGCGGTTGCATATCCTTATGCAGGGAGGCGGGCCAGAGATTCGTGCCAAAACCTATCGCGTGTTCCATAGACACAGCATAGACGTGGTGGTCGACGCAATCGTTGATTGGGCAAAGGAAGTTGTGGGACAGCTTGGCTGCACGCCCTGCACGCTTGCCGTGGGCATAGGACGGTCCCACTTTGAGGCGTCCTCGCTCATGTTGCAGGCCATGATTGAGGGCAACCATTCCCAGCAAAGCGCCATGGAGCAGGACATTACCCGTCGTGTAAACCAAAGCGGCGTGGGTCCCTTGGGACTGGGGGGTTCCACCACGGTGCTGGGCACCTTTGTAAAGGTGGGGTCTCAGCGTGCGAGTGGCGTGCGAATCGTATGCCTGCGTCCGTGCTGCTGCTTTGAGCCCCGAAAGGCATCGGTCGATTTGTGATGAGCGATGTATCTGCCAAAAAGCCCAGGAATCACTCGCTCGATTTTGTTAAGGGAATCGCGTGCATGCTTGTGGTGTGCATGCACTGTGAGTTTCCGGGCTATCTTGGGACCTTTGTTCAGTGTATCTCACGTTTTGCAGTTCCCTTCTTTTTTATGGTAAGTGGCTACTTTTGCTTTAGAAAAGAGGGGAAGGTAAGGTATACAAAAAAGATCAAGCACATTCTATTTATACTTATCTTTGCATCAATATTCTATCTCATAGTTGAGATTACAAGCGGGCATTCGCTTACCATAACAAATAGGGATATAAAAGACTGGCTTTTATTCAACGAACCCGCAGTTATAGCTGCCCAGCTGTGGTTTATGTTTGCATTGCTATACGATTACATCTTATTTGGGCTAATTGATCGAGCAGGCTTAGTACGTTTAACCAAATTGCTTATCCCTCTTGGCTTGCTTGCATACGCCTGCATTGCGTATGGTGCTCATTTTGCTGGTATTAAAATCCCTAATTGCTATTATCGCAATTTCCTTACTGAGGGGTTGCCATTGTTTTCGCTGGGGTATTGGATACGCGCCTATGAGAACCGCATACACGTGTCAAACGTAACGCTCACTGCGTGTATTGCTCTTTTTACGCTTTTGTGCCCGTTGGAGCGTGGGCTTATTGGTAGGGACTTTGGCATCCACCTTATGAGCTTTCCGCAGGTGATATGCATCTTTTTGTTCTGCATAAAGAACCCGGCAGTTGGCGAGGGATCGTGGCTTGCGAATCTGGGCCTAAAGTACTCCTTGTACGTGTACGTGCTGCATCCGTTTGTGTGGCACATGCTGGAGCGTGTGTACAAGGTGTTTGGCGTGGGCAAAAACGTACCCGCGCGCTTCCTTATGCCAATTCTCTGTATCGTGATTGCTATTGCAATGTCGATGGCAGTGGTCGGCGTGCTGGACTTTGCCAAGAGTAGTACAAGGCGGTCATGAACAAACGATGCGATTATTGGCGGGCTGCTGGTGGTGAGCCTCTTGGTCTCGATTGCTACGGAGTGGCTCAAACGCCTCGTGCGATACGATCGCCTCTGCGATGCCGCCTGGCTCCACATCTCAAAGCGTGTGGCATAAACACGCACTTTCTGGGTGCTGGCTTTGCGACCAGTGAGGGTCGGACTCGCCCAACTGTGCTGGCTTTGTGACCAGTGAGGGTTCAATAGCCACACTGGTCGCGATTCCAGCACACACCGCCCCTGCGGACCCACACTGGTCGCGATTCCAGCACACGTCACGTCGTCTTGCCGTACGCTACAGCTCTTCGTTCCTTAGGAAGTCGTATGTGCGCTTGCGGTTGCGCTGGTCCCTAAAGTCAAACCACTTGCTTGCCTTTTTCTTGCTCTTTTTATCCAAGGCAAACCCACGGTCGGCGCACTTGCTTAGCGCTTGGAGCAGCCTGTCCTCGGTCTTGGCGAGCGGGCCAGGCAGTGCCTTGTTGAGGTCGATGTAGGAACCCACCTCGTCTATGTAGCGAGCTTGGTCAAACTGGTAGAACGCCACGGGCTTGTCCATGTACAGCACGTCCCACGCCACGCTGGAGTAGTCCGTAATAAGCATGGAGCATTCCATGATGAGCTCGTTGAGCGGCGCGGACCCTAGGTCTATGAGCTCGATGCTCTTGCTTATGCTGCCAAAGTGCCGCAACTGCGCGCTCATCTTTGGGTGGATAAAGAACTTAAGCGTTGCGTTGTGCTGCTCCAAGAACTCTGCCAGCTGTGGGCTGTTGATGAGGCTCGAATACATTTGGTAGTACTCGCTGCCAAGGAAGGTCTGGTCGTCTACGTCTTCGAGCCATTGCCGCCACGTGGGCATAAGCAGGATGGTTGGGTGCGAGGGGTCGGCCGTGTTTTGCAAAAGATCCCAGCGCGAGAAGCCCAGTACCGGCGCATGGCGGGAGTCGTAGCCAAAGTTGTCTACCACCACGTCCTGCTCGGCATGCGAGGTGGTGAGGAAGTACGTCATGGGGGAGCTTCCCCTCTTGCCAAACAGGTAGTCCACGCGCTTGAACGCGGTCACTCCATGTTGCAGGAAGAAGATGGGCCTGCGTGCTATGAGCTTTCGTACGACGCTTGGCTTGGGTCGCCACTGATACAGGTGCGACTTGGCGTCGGAGCCTATGTAGATGCTGGCGGCAAGCGCATAGAGCATGTGCCTAAAGCTCATAAAGTCAACCACGTTGTGCTGGTATTCGGCCAGCTTGCCGTATTCGGGCGACGAGGGATCCATCACGTAGTAGATGTGATTCTTTGCGTCGGGCTGCTGCATGCAATACGAGAAGAAGGCGTACCCGTTGTCCTGTGCCAGCGAGCAGAACTTCTCGTATACCAGCCAAATGTGGCGGCGATGCCAATAGGGGAGGAGCATGTAGTACAAGAAGAAGGCGCTCCATTCCTTAAACCTGGTGATGCCGTTGTCAGCCTCCGTCCAGGGGCGATGAACCATGGCGAGCTTGGAGCCAACGGTTGCATATGGAAAGACCACGTTGCCGTCGGGCAGCACGCATTGAAGGTTGCGGAAGAAGAGCGAGTGCCTAAAGGCGTCTGAGGTGTAGCAGGCAAGCTGGTAACGCTTACCATTGCCGATTGACACCACCACAAACAAGTCCCAAAAGATGCCGTCGAACACGCGGTTGCGGGGGTCAAAGGTCGCATGTATTACCGTGTGGTCCTTCTTGTCACTTACCGAGAAGCTCAGCTGCTGGATGGTGTTGGAACCAGCCGTCCTATTGTGGAACTCTACGCCCTCAATGTTGTAGGCGTTCTTCTCTATGTTGATGGTAAGGAGCAGCCGTTCGTTGTTTGGCGTGCGCGCCGAGACCACGTAGGGCCTGAGGTTGCCTTGCAGGGCAAACTCCTCGTAGGTAAAGAGCAGCGAGAGCGTGTACTGCGAGTCGAGATAGCTCGCTACCACCACCTGCCGCTCGTACGACTTGTCCAAGAGCGCGATTCCGCACTTGCCATCCTCGTCATACGTGACGATCGACCCCAGGTCCTCGGTGTACACGGAGACGTATGGCGCTATGTGCTCGCTCTGCTCCTGATCTCCCGTAAGGTCGGCTACCAATAGCTGTCCCTCTGCGTCGCGCACCAGCATGCATAGCTGCGCCCTAGTGTTTTGGTTGGCACCAAACACGGAATCGCCCACCACGTCCGTGACGTCTATGTGTATGGTGCGGTCGGTGAGCTCTTGCTGTGTGAGGTCGCGCGACCAGCGAATCCTGCTGCGTGTCCTAAGCATGATTTTGAGGGGCGTGAGCTCGCCCGCATCAAAGGTCAGCTGGACCTCGGAGGTATTGTCCACAAATGCACCCGGCATCTGGGTGGCGAGCTCGGGACTAAACGTGGAGTCGGCCAGACCGGTTACCGAGGTAACGCGCGTGTTGGGAGATATGGACAGATCGCCATAGAGCAGGTGCTGCTCGCGCAGCAGGTAGCGCTCGTTGGTGGGCTTCCAAAAATGACGGGCGACCTCCTCCCACGGCGTGTGAGGCAGCTGCTTGTTAACAAAGAGGAAGGTGCGGTCCTTGTAGTTGTCGTACAGGTGGGCGGACTTCACTTGGCCAAAGCCGACGCGATTGAGTACGACCAGGTCGTTGGGGGAATCGGAGGACAGGAATATGCTGTTGAGGTCGGCACGGGTCCTTTGGTGCGGTACCTCCACCACGTCCCATGTCTTTTGCAGGTTGTGGGAGTAGTCGATAACGGGAATGTCGGCCGGCACTTCTCCTAGGAGTAGCGAGAGCACCTGGGCAGAGTTCTGGGCTGAGTCGTAGGTCAAAAAGCGGTCGTGCAACTCGTTGAGGTCTTCTGCCGAGAGCTCGTATGCTTGGTTTGCAATGCAGTCGCAAAGCTCCTTTGTGGTGGACACCTTGGTAAAGGGCAGCGATTCCAGCGGGAAGTACATGCCGCGGTCGGCTAGGTACTGTTCCTCGTCGTAGGTAAACAGGATTACGGGGCGCTTGGTGAGCGCAAAGTCAAACATGACGCTGGAGTAATCCGTAATAAGGACGTCGATCTGCGAGAGGAAGTCATACGTGCCAACGGTGGATGGGAACGGGAAGATGTGGTCGTATGAGTCCAGCGTAATAAACGCCGCGACCATGGAATGGAAGTTTACGTACACCCTCTGGTCGTCGCGCAACTGCTTGTCAAGCTTGCGGAGAATCGACGCCACGGTGTCGGCGTATCGTGCGATGTCCACGCTATGGTTGCTGGTTCCCCTCCAGGTGGGCATGTAGGCAAACGTGGTTGCCTCGTCCAGCGCGTACTCGGTGCGAATGGAATCGTTTTTCCCCATGAGGAAGACCGTGTTGCGGGGATAGCCCACCATGGCGACTTTTCCCGTATACAGGGCATCGAGGTTGTAGTCTCGCATGATTACGTCGCGGGTAAAGTCGTTGGGGAACGTGAGCCAGCTTGCCTGAATAAAGTTGTGCTGCACGTTTACCATGGACTCTATGCCAAGGCGCATCTCCTTGCCCAGCGTTTTGAGGGGAGTCCCATGCCAGGTCTGCACATAGATCTGCTCGGGGCGTCGCATAAACCACAGTGGGAAGGAGCTGTTGTTTAGCAGGTACTTTGCCGTGGCCAACACGTAGGCATACCTGCGCGACTCAATGTGAACCAAAGTGACGGGAAGAGCGTTGTTCTCCACGATGGGCCGATCGCGCTCAATGTCGTCCGAGGCAAAGAAGATCTCGTATTGGTCCGCGATTCCCTGCCTCATCATCTCTTGGAGGACTGCTAGGGACGAGTCCGACACGCCTTTTCCGTGAAACGACTCAAGCAGCATGCGCTTTTGGTCAACCTCGCAGTGGTTACACAAAAACGCATAGTAGTACTTGAGCTTTCTGCTTGTGGTTACCAGGGTCTTGCCGGCACGCTTGGCTTTATTGGTAAGGCGACGCGCTTTCTTTATAACAGGGACAATCTTCAATGCAGGTCCTTTGCAGAGTGCTTTTACTTGGGGTAAGTGTATCAGAACGGTGCCCCTAGTTGTGGGAAGGTCCCCCGTCGGCAACGAGGTGCCGCATGGTGGTCTTGATGTCTGATACCATAGGCTGCATGACTTGCAACAAAGGAGGCCCTAATGCGTACCCATGCCGTAATCATAGCCGGGGGCTCAGGTTCCCGCATGGGACAAGACATTCCCAAGCAGTTTCTTAACGTTCACGACAAGCCCGTGCTGTTGTATACGCTTGAGGGGTTTCAGCGCCATCCCGACATCGACGAGATAACCCTTGTGTGCCTTGAGGGATGGCACAACGTGGCGCTTGCCTACGCACGCCAGTTTTGCATAGACAAGCTCGCGCGGATCGTTGATGGGGGAGCATCGGGCCAGGAGTCCATTCGCAACGGCGTCTATGCGCTGGAGGGTATTGCCGAGCCCGATGACTTGGTGGTCATCCACGATGGCATTCGTCCTCTTGTGGATGACAACGTGTTGTCCGACGTGATCCGCGTGGCCAAAGAGAAGGGCAACGCCGTAACGTCGTTGCCCTACAACGAGCAGATCTTTGTGGTGTCGGAGGACGACCCCACAACCACGACCCAATACATACCGCGCGAGACCCTGCGCCGCGTGTCAACGCCGCAGGCGTACCGCTTTGGCGAGCTGGATGCCGCGTACCACGAGGCGTTTGAGCGTGGCATTGGCATCGACGGCTCCCACTACACCAACACCATGATGGTGGTGTTGGGACACACGCTCAACTTTGCCGCCGGATCCGACCGCAACATAAAGCTCACGACAAGGGATGACTTGGAGATGTTCAAGGCATGGCTGGAGCTTGAGGAGGACACATGGCTCAAGTAGACGGTTGCGAGCAAAGGGACGGGGGTCGCAAGAGGCTATCCCTTTCGCTGTATGCGGAAGACCTAGAGATCGCATGCTCATGCGGGGCGCGCTGGGACGTGCTGGATGGATCGACCGTGGGCATATCTGGCGCCACGGGCATGGTGGGAACGTTTTTGACGGACGTGCTCATGCGTAAGCGCTTGGTTGATGGCTTGGACGTGCGCGTGCTGGCGCTGGGCCGAGACGAGCGACGTGCCAGAGGTCGCTTGCCGTATTTTGGCGAGCCTGGCTTCTCCTTTGAGGAGATGGATGTGTCCGTGCCGGGTGCGCGTCCTGTGCTTGGCGCAGACGTGGTGATTCACTTGGCAAGCACGACCCATCCTCTGGCCTATGCAACCCAGCCGGTGGGCACCATAACCTCCAACGTGACCGGCCTTCAGAACCTCTTGGAGTGGCAGCTCGCGTCTTCCGGTGCGTCCGGTCGCTTTTTGTTCGCCTCGTCCGTTGAGGTATACGGACAAAACCGTGGGGACGTGGAGAGGTTCGACGAGTCGTACTGCGGATACTTGGATTGCAACACCATGCGGGCGGGCTATCCCGAGGCCAAGAGGCTGGGGGAGGCCCTGTGCCAGGCCTATGCGGCAGAGAGGGGTGCGCGCGTGTATGTGCCGCGTCTGCCCAGGATCTATGGACCGACGCTCTTGCCATCGGACACCAAGGCGCTCTCGCAGTTTTTACACAAGGCTGTTTTGGGCGAGGACGTGGTGCTCAAGAGCGAGGGGTTGCAGACGTACTCGTATCTCTACGTTGCGGATGCCGTGTCGGCGCTATTGTGGGTGCTTACGCGGGGCAAGGCGGGCGTGGCGTACAACGCTGCCGATGCTCGGTCGGACGTTGCGCTGCGCGACCTTGCCGCCCTCGTAGCCCAGGCGGGCGGTGGAAAGGTCGTGTTTGAGCTGCCGGATGAGGTGGAGCGCGCGGGCTTCTCTACGGCAACAAAGGCGCTGCTCGATCCGTCTAGGCTCCAGGCGCTTGGTTGGCAGGCGCACTACGCCATTGACGAGGGCGTGCGTCGTACGGTAAGCATGCTACGCTGTCCCTAGGGGCCAAGTTGCGGAGAAGCACATGACAGATACAGCTCGTTGCCGCGTTGAGGCGGTCATATTTGCAGGAGGCGTTGGCCGGCGCATGGGCGGCGGTCCACGTCCCAAGCAGTTCTTGGAGTTGGGCGGACGGCCCGTCATTGATTACACCATTGCGCACTTTGCCGAGCATCCGCAGGTCACGGGCATCGTGGTGGTATGCCTGGAGTCGTGGATTCCCTATTTGGAGCGGGTGCTTGCGCGGCGGCGTTACGAGGTGCCGATTGCGGTGGTCCCCGGCGGCGCGACGGGGCAGGAATCCATATTCAGGGGGCTTAGCTACCTGCATGACTTGCATCCGGGGGACAGGGAGGCCATTGTGCTCGTGCATGACGGGGTGCGGCCGCTCATTGATGGGGAGACCATTTCGGCCTGCGTGGAGTCGGTGCAGAATCGTGGGTGCACGGCCACGGTGGCGCCAGCAATAGAGACCATAACCCTTACGGACGACGAAGGCGCCATAGTGCAGGTGATCCCGCGTGACGAGGTGAGTCTTGCGCGGGCGCCGCAGGCGTTTAGGCTCGAGGACCTGTATGGCGCGCACGTGCGCGCGCAGCGCGAGGGACTGGACGAGTTTATTGACTCGGTAAGCATGATGACTCATTTTGGGTATCGCATCTTTACCGTAGAGGGTCCTGCCGAAAACATAAAGGTCACGACGCCCATGGACTACTATGCGTTCAAGGGTTACATGGACGCCCGCGACCAGCGCATGCTGTGGGCGCCAGAGTAGGCGGGTTGCGCCAGCGCATGGCAACCCGGGAGAAGCCCAAAATGACTCGGTGATGTGCTGTCTTTGCGAGCAATGTGGCCCGCCCCGCCCCGGGCGTGCTGTGATTGCGAGCAGTGTGGCTCCTCCGCCAAAAGATGTGCTGTGATTGCGAGCTGTGTGGCTTGTCGACCCACACAGCTCCAAAAGACAGCACGCCCCCGGCCGTCTCACCCACACTGCTCCAAAAGACAGCACGCTCCCGGGCCTATCACCCACACAGCTCGAAAAGACAGCACGCCCGTGGCGGAAAATGCATTGTCGTGCATAAAGTTGACAATTGGAGCTCCTCAGGGGCCCTTTTTTGCGCGTCTACCATATTTGTGATCCAAGAATGCAGAACATGAGGCAGTTGATGAGCTGCTCGAATGCTCTTATCTGCCAAATAGGCGCAAAGTATGCGCAAGTTACGTGCAAGACGGCATAAAAAAGCAGCGGAAAAAGGGGCTTGCGCGCCGTACGCTATTGCCACACAAGAACACGTTGGAGGAGGCGCGCATGGCAGGCAAGCATAAGGGTTCAAAGAAAACAAGGCTTCTGTGGGTAGTATTGGCCATGGTAGTGGTCCTGCTGGTTGTATGCACCTCTCTCATGCTGAGCTGGGGTGATCCCCGGGCCAAGAAGGGGTACTACGAGGGAAAGTCTAAAGAGGAGATCCAGGCCGACCTAGACGAGCAGGTGGACTGGTATGCCATGGAAATCAGCGTTGCGAGCGCCATGGAGATAACCGAAGGAGAGACCAAGGTAGAGGCGCGCATAGAGAACGTGGAAAACAACCATTGCGACCAAAAGGTGCGCATGTACCTCACCAACGACCCCTCCGACGTCCTGTTTCAGAGCGGTGCCATAGCACCTGGTGAATACCTGCAGTACGTGGATCTCTCTCATCCGCTTCCCGTGGGCAACAACCAGGTGACGGTGGAATTCCAAGGGTATGAGAGACAGCCAACGGTCTTGTCCGACGAGGGTGCGTTTTTGGGACACGATAGGTTTGGCGCGAGCGCGGCGGCCGAGGTGACCATAAGCGTGCGTCCTGCCAACGTTGCATATGCAGAAGAGCAGGCCTAATCAATAACAACGGATAGAGACGACCACTGAGGATTTGGTAAGGAGCGTGCGCAGCTTTTTGCGCATGCCTGGGCTCGTGCGCCAAAAAATGGCGCCGAAAGAAAGGAGATGGAGTATGTTCCATCGAGGAAGGGTGGCACAAGCTGCCGTAGCTGCTGGTTTGGGAATCGCCATGGCCTTTGGTCCCGTGATTCCCGCGATGGCGGACACTGGAAACGCCGACACGCCGGTTGTTGGAGAGTCGGCAAATCCCGAATACGACAACCAGACTGCAGGTGAGTCTACCGGTGACACCAAGCTCTATGTGATAGGCAAGCAGGATGACCTCACCACGAGCGAGGGCTCAAAGACGGAGAACATAAAGGTCTCCATACCCGTGGCCATTCACTACGTTGCAGACTCCCAGGGCAACCTTACCGGCCCTACCAACAATACCGTCAAGTTTGTTAACCATACGGTTAACGGTGCGGTGCACGTGTCGAAGATTGCCGTGCAGGATGCTGGCAGCGCTCATGTGGTAGAGGACTCAAACAGTATGACCAACGACCAGGTGAGCTTCTTTGTGCAACCCGTGCAGGGGCAATCTGACGAGAGCGGCGACGCGTTTACAGCTGGCACGGCAACCGAGGGCAACGATACGGACTTTGTAAAGACGGGCACAAAAGACCAGTTGGGAAAATATGCGAGCAAGACGCACGACGCAGCCGTGAACCCCACCAACAAGAACGACTGGAACATTGCCCAGAAGCACGGGGCCTTGGCGCTCAACAACCTTACCGGCCGCATTGGTGGCTTTGGGCAGATCAGCCCTAGCACAGACTACCAGGTGGGTACGGTGCACTGGACGGTTCGTGCGGGCACGCGTGCGCAGGCGGACGTGAAGGATGCCACGGTGTCGATTCACTTTAACGCCAACGACGGTACCAATGCCAATTGTGTTCCGATTGCGGACCAGAACGTCGTGGTGCTCCAAACCAGCCAGCTTCCCGAGAAGGTCGCAGATTCCAGCGCAATGAACACAGCGCTTTCTGCGGGTGCGGCAGACGTTACGCCGCCCAAGTCCTATACCGATGCCAACGGAAACGTGGTCAGCAAGACCTTTGTGGGATGGACTAGGAGCGCCGATGGTTCGGGCGCTCTGGTAACCAAGATCAGTGACCTGGGGCAGGCGGAAGCCATCGCCGGCGAGGTCTTTGAGCTCTACGCAAAGTACGAGTAACGATAGGCTTGCGGCAGCGGGGCCAATATCAGCCCCAGGAGGAGACGCACCTAGAGGCCGACACCTCCTTAGGGGTTCTTGCGGCTCCGTTGCCGCGCTATTGAGGGGAGGTACTATGAAAAAGCAAAGGGAGCCTTGCGGTCTTCTTGCTATTCTTGCCGTTTTGCTCTTTGTGGCACTCACGCCCGTTGTGGCACGGGCTGAGGAGACGGTCGTCTCTGGGAGCTCGAGCGGTTCCACTGAGCTATGGGTGCGCGGCGAGACGGGTAGGGGCGATGCGCCGTCGAAGGCAGGAGCCAAAGAGAGCTCGCAAGCCAACTCACCAGGCAACTCACAACAGGACTCGCAGATACGCCAGGTTGTAACATCTGCGAGCAATGCCGTGCAAGCGGTTCCGCGCACAGGCGACGAGACGTGGGGGCGTGTTGTCCTCGCAGTGGCGTTGGCCGTCCTGGCTGCGCTTCTTCTTGTGGTCTCTCGCTTTGTTAGAAACAGGGGGACCCGACGGCGGGGGCGGCACCTTGCGGCGATTCTGCTCCTTGCGTTGGTGCTAAGCATCTCTGCAACGGCCGGGGCAGACGAGGCCATGGATGTGCGGGGTACCACAGAAGGCGAGATTGGCACCAAGCGGCTTTTGGTGAGCTCGGACGAAGAGCCTCAATGCGGCACGGTGGTCTCGGATTATGAGGGCGTATGGCTCGTTGCGTTTTCCACACAAGACGAGGCTGCCCAAGCCATGGAGGAGCTGGAGGACGATGCGGAATTCGTCGTTCCCGACATTACGTTTAGAGTGGCGGGAGCGGAAGCGCAAGAGGATGATGACGCAGAGTTTGACCCCGGCGACGGTCCCGTGGCCGACTTAGGAGCCATAGGCGAGTCAATGCCGGCAAAGGGTGACGTGATTGCGCTCATAGACACGGGAGTGACTGGGTTTGACGAGCGGGTGACGAGTAGGTTGTCCGTTATTGGGTCAGACGCGGAAGACGAGCACGGCCACGGTACGTCTATGCTCCGGGAAATGGTGGACACCGATCCCGCATGCAGGGTGGTGTCGATAAGGGCGTTTGACGAGCAGGGCGTGGGGACAGCGGCCAGCGTATACGCAGCCATTAAGTGCGCTATTGACATGGGCGTAAAGGTAATCAACCTCTCGTTCTGCGCTCCGACGTCGGAGGGTAACGCAGCGGTTGAGCAGGCAATACGCGATGCATGGCAAGCTGGGATCATGGTGGTCGGTGCGGCGGGTAACTATGGCGAGGACGCCTGCGGCTATGTTCCGGGGTGCATTGGCGCAGAGGCGGTGATCGTTGGAGCCTGTGACGATGCGGGAGACCGGCTTCCTCAGTCAAACTCTGGTGACACGGTTGACTTCTACGTCCCCTCGCCCTCCACCTCGGTGGCGGCTGCTCGTGCAAGCGCCTGGTTATGTGCGCATGGCGAGTTTGGGCAAGAGCTTCAGAGCTTGGAAGCGTGGAGAGAGACGTGGAAAGAGACGGGTTCGCAGGGGGAGGAGGAAGAGAGGCCAGCGTTAGAGGCGGATTCTACGGCGCATTCAGCGTCCACAGAAGAAGGCCCTGCTAACCAGGCGAACGGCTCTGACGATACGGACGACTCTGAGGAGGGCTTATCGGAGACGACCGATGCCAGCCCGAGTGAGGAACCCACGCAGGATTTGGCGCCTGCGCAGGATCCGGTGCCTGCCACGGCGCCAGAGCCAGGCGAAGGGCCGGAGGCTTTGGATGATCCAGTGCCCAGCGACCATTCTGGGACCACGGAGGACTTGCAGGCAAGCCAAGAGCCAATACCCGCTGGCGACACTGATGTCCCGGCTGACTCGTCGCAGGGCGATTCCACGACAGAGGCCGCCGAGGAGCTTCCCCAAGGGCTGGAGGCCTCTTTGCCTGATGAGCCTGCACCCAACCAGTCGCCCAGCAACGACCTGTTTCGCGTTTCGGGAACAAAGTACACGCTTACCGTGCATACAAATGGGGGCGTGTTCATAAGCTCGTCGTACGGTACTACCAAGTTCTCGTCCAAGGAGCTTGAGTACAACGAGTCGACGTATTGCGAGATCGATTGGCTCAAGCCAAAGCGTACGGGCTACACCTTTGCGGGATGGTACACCTCCGCAAGCGGAGGCACGATGGTCTATGACAAAAACGGCAGGTGCAGGAAGGGAACCTACTGGAACCGAAACTACACCAATGGATCAGAGGTCTACATCTACAACGGAAACCTTACGGTGTATGCCCACTGGACGCCATTGTCCTACAGACAGGTGGTGCGGGTGCGCTACCAGCAGGCAGATGGCACCTACGGCGAGTACTCCAACGTTATAGACGAGGACAGGGACTACGACACCACAGTAAGCTGGTCAAGGTCCGAGACCGCCACGTACGAAAAGGCCTCCATCTCTTATGTCGTTACGGGGGCAAAGACCACCAGTGTGACGGTAATACGCAAGAAGTTTACGGTTGCGTTCAACTCAAACAGCGGTTCGGGTTCCATGGACAACCAGTCGTTCTATTGGAGCCAATCAAAGGCGCTGCGCGCAAACGCCTTCACGCGTGCCAATTACACGTTTGCCAATTGGAACACCAAGGCTAATGGATCGGGCACGTCGTATGCCAACAAAGAGGTCGTCTCCAACATTGTGAGCGGAGGGGAGACCATAACGCTCTATGCGCAATGGGAGCCCAAGGTCTACACCATTACCCTAAACAACCAGTCGGCCTCAAGTGCCGGGACCACTGCCGTGTACGAGAAGTATGCCACGGGGGTGTATCTTGACTCGCGCTGTGCCAATGCGATGACCACCACGGCAAATCGCATAGCTATGCCAGCCAGACTGGGGTACACCTTTGGTGGCTACTACACAGAGGCAAATGGTGCGGGAACTCAGCTGATAAGTGCCGGAGGCTACAGGAGGACGCAACTTACCACCACATACTTTTCTCAGAACAGCACGCTCTACGCAAAATGGATCGCAAATTCTTACACCATTCGATACACCGCAAATGGCGGGACGGGAACCATGGCCAACCAAGCCGTGAGCAACGATGCGGCCGGCACAAAGCTGCGAGCCAATCAGTTCCAGAAGGCTGGAAACGTCTTTACGGGTTGGGCGCTAGACTCCATTCCTCAAGAGGCGCGAAACATGGCTTCCACAAGTTGGTGGTCGATTCCCTCGCAGGTGAGCGCAAGCTACGACGCGACCCAGGGTAAGAGCACGCTCACGTTCTCCACGGTGGCGAACGCGTACGAGAACGTCACTGGTGTGCACCCCATACGGGTCGTTCCTGGCCGAACATACACGATCAAGTGCTCTTATCGCACGGTGCAGGCATATACGCTTGCGTCGGGCAGTACCTGGTGCGGTATTTCCATCCACTCTGCGCCGCAGGGCAACGCAGCCGTTACGGACCTGCTGGCCCACACCACGTTCTCCACCTCCGCGATGTCTGCGCGAGGAACTTCCTCGGCAACGTTTAGTGTGCCAACGGGCGTGAACACAGCTTACCTCTCTTTTAATGGCGGAAGCATCGCAGATGGTAAGACCGCAACGTTTGAGGTATACGACCTCATCGTAACGTCCAGCTACCGGTATGCGGATCAGGAGACCGTGAGGGACCTGGGCTACCGGGGCACCATAACGATGTCGGCCAATTGGGCTGCGTGGGACTATGTCGCGGAGTTCGTCAACCTCAACCAGAATGCCACCGTCTCCATTCCCGCGTCGCAGGGCGGGGGACTGAGTGATGCCATTACCTTGCCAACGTGTGCCAATGCGGATGGCTGGGGATTCCTGGGCTGGGAAGTTCTGGACGGTCCGTTGCAGGGACGCACCTTTGCGTCGGGAAGCCAGGTCGTAGGACTAGCCAGCGCCGTTGGAGACCACATACGGCTGGCGGCACGTTGGAGGTTGACGGCAGCAGACCTTGCATGCTCAGTCTTGCTCGTATCAGACGAAGGCGCGGAATCGCTTCTTGGTGACGAGTTTGACTTTGAGGCAAGATTGGCCGGGCAGTCAGCAGTTGCGTGCGAAGCCACCAACGATGCGGATGGACAAGTGTCCTTGCACCTGACGGGCCTTTCACTGGATTGTGGCAATAACCTATCGGTTATTGTTAGCCAGCGCGAAGGAACGGACGATGGCATAGTGTACGACCTTGAGCTGGCGAGGGCAGTGTTGAGCCTTGGGGGGACGCCTACCACGCCCGCATTGGACGTGAGGTACGCGAAGCCCTCAATCGCAGAACTTGCGCTGGAGCCTGCGGCTTTTGTAAACCGCACGATTCCCCAACCCGCCTTGGTTGAGTTCGACCCAAACTGCGACGACGCCGAGGGCGAGATGGAGGACCTTGAGGTTGCGTGGGGAGAATCGTTTACGTTTCCAGCCTCGTCCTATGTGCGGGAACTGTTTGACTTCGTTGGTTGGAACGAGGAGCCTGACGGAAGCGGAGCCTGGCATATGGCGGGGGACAGGGTGGACGATGCGTCCGAGTTGCTGTTGTCGGATGGCCCCACCGTGTTCTTTGCCCAATGGGAGGCTAAGCAGCTAAGCATAGTGGTGCCAGCCGCCCTCCACTTTGTGGCCGACGAACAGGGCGTTATGAGCGGTCCCACCGATGGGGTGGCATGCATCGCCAACCTTGGCGAGACCCGTGCGGAGCTGAATGGAGCCTATGTCGAGCCGTTTGACCCATGGGTGCTTGTGGGCGAGGGGAGGCCCTGCCAGCAAAATGAGTTCGCTCTTGGCATGAGGCTGGGCAACGACGGTGATCGTCTTGACCTTGCGGAGCTGGACGGCAGCCGACTTCATCTTGCGTGGCTGGATGCCAAAGACTCCCTTTACCTCAACGACCTAACCGGGCACGCCGGGTTTGGCGGGGCGAGTGACGCTAACGTTGGGTGCATCCACTGGCACTTTAGGGCGGCCAAAGCCTCAGAGACCGCATAGAAAAAGTGAGCAGAAAGGGGTTACCCCTTTCTGCTCACCCAGCGCTATTGGCGTCTTGTTAGTGCTTGGCCTCAAACTCCTTCATAAAGGAGACGAGCGTCTCCACGCCCTCAACGGGCATGGCGTTGTAGATGCTGGCGCGCATGCCGCCCACGGAGCGATGACCCTTGAGGTTCTCCAGGCCGGCGGCGCGGGACTCCTTAACGAACTCGGCGTCCAGCTCGGCGTTGCCGGTGACGAAGGGCACGTTCATGAGCGAGCGGTCCTCCTTGCGCACGGTGCCTTGGAAGAGCTTGGACTCGTCCAGGAAGTCGTAGAGAATCTTTGCCTTGGCCTCGTTGAGCTCCTTCATGGCCGCAAGGCCGCCCTTGCCCTTGATCCACTTAAAGACCTTGCCGCATACGTAGATGGCCCAGCAGTTGGGGGTGTTGTACATGGATCCGGCGTCGGCCTGCGTCTTCCACTGCAGCATGATGGGCACGTCTGCTACGTCCTCTGCGGGGATGAGGTCCTCGCGGATTACGCTGATCACGAGGCCAGCGGGGCCCACGTTCTTCTGTACGCCGCCATAGATCACGCCGTACTTCTGTACGTCGTGGGGCTGGCTCAGGAACATGGAGCTTACGTCGCTCACGAGCACCTTGCCCTTGGTGTTGGGCAGCTCGTGGTACACGGTGCCGTAGATGGTGTTGTTCTCGCAAATGTACACGTAGTCGGCATCGTCGCGAATCTGGAGGTCGGAGCAGTCGGGGATGTAGGAGAAGGTCTTGTCGGCGCTGCTTGCGACTGCATTGGCATCGATGAAGCGGCCAGCCTCCTGGAAGGCCTTCTTTGCCCACATGCCGGTGATGATGTAGTCGGCCTTCTTGCTTGCGCCGGGAAGGTTGCAGATGTTGAGGGGTACCGCGGCGAACTGCTGGCTTGCGCCGCCCTGGAGGAAGAGCACCTTGTAATTTGCGGGGATGCCCATGAGGTCGCGAAGGTCAGCCTCTGCCTCGTCGATGATTTGCTGATACATGGCCGAGCGATGGCTCATCTCCATAACGCTCATACCGCAACCGCGGTAGTCGAGCATCTCCTCGGCGCACTCGCGCAGGACGTCCTCGGGCAAAACTGCCGGACCGGCGGAGAAGTTGTAGACTCTGCTCATGTGGAACTCGCCTTTCTCGTGGTTCTTTGCTGCGCCGGGCCTCCCAGCGCAACCGCGGCACAAAGGATAACCGACTCGCGGCTACCGTTGGCGGAATTCTTGGGATGTACCCATTTCTTCACCATGACTACGTCGCTTGAACACAAACGGCACACCCTTTCCCGGAAACGGTGTGCCATCCTAGCCGACTTCGTGGAGGCGGCAAATCCCAACAATTTGTATTGCTTCCTTTGTGCTAAGCTGCCCAGTCGCGTCACGCTCGTTTAGAATGGAAACCAAACGTATTATTATGGCGAGCGTGCAAGGAGGTGACGCATATGTCCGAGCTTGGAACACAGCTTAACGGCACTATGCTGCAGGGCTTTTCTTGGAACCTTCCGCCAGACGGACAACATTGGCGTCGTTTGGCACAGTTGGCACCGCGCTTGGCCGAAGAGAACTTTACGTCCATATGGATGCCCCCCGCATACAAGGGTGCTTCGGGAATCAGGGATGTTGGCTATGGCGTCTACGATTTGTGGGACTTGGGTGAGTTTGACCAGCGGGGCTCGGTAGCCACCAAGTATGGTACGCGCGAGGAATACCAGACGGCGATTCGGGCTCTGCAGGATGCGGGCCTTAACGTCTTGGCAGACGTCGTGCTCAATCATAGGCTGGGTGCCGACGCGACCCAGCGCGTAATGGCCACGGAGGTGGCTCGCGACAACCGCAACTATGCCCTGCACAGCCCGCGTCCCATAAGCGCCTACACTCGCTACGACTTTTTGGGACGCGGCGATGCGTACGACGACTTTAAGTGGGACTACCATTGCTTTAAGGCGGTAGACTACGACGTGTCCCATAAGCGCGATGGCATCTTTTTGCTTGAGGGCAAACACTGGGACGAGGACGTGGACCACGAGAACGGCAACTTTGATTACTTGATGGGCGCCGACGTGGACCTCGACGACGAGCGCGTGTATAACCAGCTTGTTAAGTGGGGCACGTGGTATCTGCGCGAGACGGGCGTAAACGGTGTGCGCCTCGATGCCATAAAGCATATGAGCCGCAGGTTCTATCTGCGCTGGCTGCAAGACATGCGAAACGCTCTGGGACGCGAGCTCTTTTGCGTGGGAGAATACTGGCTGGGCGACACGGGCACCCTTTTGCACTACCTTGGCAGCGAGAAGGCCATGAGCCTGTTTGACGTGCCGCTGCACTTTAAGTTCTTCCACGCCTCGCACGATGGGTACCGCATTGACTTCCAGCACATCCTTGCGGGAACGTTGGTGGAGGCCGATCCGGTACATGCCGTCACGTTTGTGGACAACCACGACACGCAGCCAAACCAGGCGCTCGAGTCTACCGTGGAGGCATGGTTCAAGCCTGTGGCCTACTCGCTCATTCTGCTGCGCGAGGCGGGGTACCCGTGCGTGTTCTTTGCCGACCTGTATGGCCTGCCCAACGACCGGATTCGGGCGGTTGCCGAGCTGCCGCTTTTGTTGGAGATTCGTCGGCGCTTCTCGTTTGGTCGCCAAATCGACTGGTTTGACGAGCCGGACTTGGTGGCATGGGTGCGCGACGGAGACGACCAGCACAACATGAGCGGCTGCGTGGTGGTGCTCTCGAGCCGAGACGGCATGGACGAGCCGGTGCAAAAGAGCTTGGACTTGGGCAGGCACCACGCGGGCGAGGAATGGACGTGCGTGTTGGGCGAGGACCACGGTCCCGTAAGGGTAAACGACGACGGTGTGGCGACGTTTGTGGTTGGAAAGGCCATGCTCTCGGTGTTCTTAAGAACCGACGCGGCGCTATCCCTCGACAACATCCCCATCAATATTTAAAAGTTATAAGCGTGTCAAAAGGGGTTTGGCCCCTTTTGACAAAACAAAGAAGGAGGAACCATGGCAACCAAGACCGACGTGGCAAAGGCGCTGCTCTCCATTCGTGCGGTGTTCCTGCGTCCGGATGACCCCTTTACGTGGGCAAGCGGCATAAAGAGCCCCATCTACTGCGACAACCGCCTCACCCTCTCATACCCCGAGGTGCGTACCCTCATTGACGAGGCCCTTGCCGACAAGGCCAAGGAGCTGTATCCCGACGTCCAGATGCTCATGGGCACCTCCACGGCGGGCATCGCGCACGCCGCCATCGCCGCTGACCGCCTGGGCATCCCCATGGGTTACGTTCGCGGTTCGGCAAAGGATCACGGTCGCCAGAACCAGATAGAGGGTCGCTGCGAGCCGGGCACCAAGGTAGTGGTTATTGAGGACCTCATCTCCACCGGTGGTTCGGTGCTCGAGTGCGTGGATCCGCTGCGCGAGATTGGCGCGGACGTACTGGGTGTCGTGAGCATCTTTACCTACGGCATGCAGCGCGGCCTTGATCGCCTTGCTGCCGACAACGTGGTCAATACCAGCCTGTGCGACCTCGATACGCTCGTAGACGTGGCGGTGGACGAGGGGTATATCAAGCCCGAAGACAAGGACAGATTGCTGCGATTCCGCGACAATCCCTCCGACGAGAGCTGGATGAGGTAAGCCTTCAGGGTGGATAACGAGCAATGGGGAGTATCCCCATTGCTCGTCGCGAAAGGAGCTTAACGTGTCACAAACGGTTGTGTTGGTTCGTCACGGCGAAGCCAAGGGCAAGAAGCTGGGTCAGACGGACTTTGAGCGCGAGCTGACCAAGAAAGGCGCAAAGGCACTGGAGAAGGCGTTTCCGCAGACGTTTGCTCGTCTTAGCCCCACCCAAAAGAGCGAGCTTTGGGTGAGCACGGCCGTGCGCGCACGTCAGACGGCCCAGATTGCAAACAAGACCCTTGGCATAGAGACCGTGCGCGAGCTGCCGTTTCTCTATGATCAGGACGACCGGGCTTTCATGGACGAGCTTGCGCAGAGCCAGGGCCATGCCGACCTCATCGTGGTAGTTGGCCACATTCCCTTTATGGAAGACGCCTGCTTCTTGCTGACCCAAGCCTATCAGGGCTTCTCCACGGGCGCCGCCGCGGCCGTGCAACTCGATGACAACCTCCATGGCAAGCTCCTGTGGTTTGAGCAAGGTCCTTGCGCATGAGAAGGTCGGGACCTCAGGCTCCCTCAGGATACGGCCTGTACGGCTACGACCAGCAACGAGGCAACCGCACAAGGAGAGGTGCTCCGTGTGGTTGCCTTGTCTTGGTCCTAGCTCTTTTGGCAATCATCTTGGCCGCTCTTGTCTGTTTTGCTCCGCGTTTGATAGGCGATGCGTCGCTTAAGGTTGGAAACGTGGAGCTTGGCCCAACGACTGTGACCCTGACCGAGCGCGTGGACGAGGAGCGCGAAGCGCGGCTGCAGGAGCTTGGGTCGCAGCAGGACGGGCTTGGATATGCGGCGCTGACGGATGCCCAGCAAAAGGTCTACGTGCAGCTTCTGGACGGTGTGACTTCGCTTGAGGAAAAGCTGGATGTGCTAGACGCCACGATTGCAGACGTAGAGCCGGCCTACCATGCCATGATGGTTGACCATCCAGAGCTGTTTTGGATCGACGGGTCTACACGCTACACCTATTACGAGAATGGCGGACCCATAACCATTACGCCAGGCCTCTCCTTGCCGCTTGATGAGGTGCCGGAGGTTCGGGAGCGCATAGAGGCGGCTGCGGACGGGTTCTTGGCGACCCTGCCGCAGGACGCTGACGAGTACGCCATCTGCAAGGCCGCATACGAATACCTGGTGGAGACGACCGACTATGTTGCCAATGCGGAGCAGCACCAGAACATACAAAGCGTGTTTCTTGGTCACGCAACCGTGTGCGCCGGGTATTCCAAGGCGTATCAGTATTTGCTGCAGCGAGCTGGTGTGTTCTGCTCATATGTGGAGGGGACCATTCCGTCGCGCGGGGAGGACCACGCGTGGAACATCGTGCGCATAGGTGGCGAGTACAGCTACGTGGACGTAACATGGGCCGACCCGGCATTTCCGGGGTCTGAGGAGGTCGTTCTGCAAACGGGAGTGACTTACGATTACCTGTGCCTTACCACGCAAGAGATCCTGCGAGACGACCATGCCTTCCTTAACGAGTCCATGTGGCCCGCGTGCGACTCCACTACCTACGATTACTACGGTATGACCGGACGGCTGTTTGACGTCGTGGACGAAGCGGCCCTGTCCGCATCGTTCTGGAGCCAGTGCGACGAAGGCCTGGGATACGTGTCGTTTAAGTTTACCAACGACGAAGCCTATGTGGCGGCACGTGATTCTTTGGCGGCGGGAACCTTGCTTGCGTACGATATCCAGTCTCTTTTTGAGCAGCAAGGGAAGGCTGGGTCTCCCTATAGCTACCAGTACATGGACTCGTTGCGCATACTGCGCGTATACGTGTAAAAGGACGGTGCATAGCCATGCTTACCATCAACCACGCGATTCTGCACGCCTTCGACTTCGATACGGGTTCGTGCTATCTGTCGGAGCACGAGTTGGATATGGACGAGAAGCTGGTTAAGTCGTATGTGCGTCGCCACCTGCGGCGTTGCGCGGCCAGCGACCAAAACATGCATGGCGAGTTTGCGCAGGACAGCGGGTTTGCCGAGGAGCTTGGCCTTTATCTGGACCATCGCACGAGCTTTATAGACCTCTCCAAGCAGATCGCCGAGTTCTTTTGGGACACGTTGCGCAAATGCGATGACCTGGTGCAGGCGGACCTGCTCGTGGCCGACTTTGAGCAGAGCCCCGATGCACCTAAGGGGGACGCGAGCGACGAGGAGTTGGAGAAGTCCTTTAGCGGCGAGGCGCAACGTCGTTTTGCGGTGATTCTGCTGCCGCGCAGCCAGACGTTCATGCACAGCATAGAGCATCCGTCGGGCGGTGCCTTTAACGAGATCGTGCGCCACGACGCCACGCTGCCCAACCCATCGGGCCGCGTTAACACCTATGTGTTGGTGGACTGCGACACCATGGCCATCGACTACTGCGACAAGCTGCGCACCGTTGCCGAGGCAGAGGTGTGGATCATGCAGAACCTTTTGCTCAAGTGCACGCGCGAGCCGTCGAGCCGTGAGGTCATGCAAACGGTGGAGGCCCTTGTGGAAGAGGTTGCCGAGGTTGGCAACGTAAACGTGGTGGAGGCGGTTGGCCATGCAAAGGCGTGCATGGCGCATGCTGCCAATTTGGAGGAGCGCCTAATACCCGAGCAGATTGGTCGAGAGGTCTTTGAGGACGACCCGCGCCTGACAGAGCGCTTCGAGGAGCGTGCCCGAGAGGTCGAACTGCCCGAGGAGGTACAAGTTCGCGCGGCGGCCGCACGACGTCTGGCAAAGAACCACCGCATCCGTACCGACACGGGCGTGGACGTAACGTATCCCAGCGACTTTAGCACCAACCCGGATTACCTCTCGTTTCAATACGAGGAGGATGGCACCATGACCATCCTCATCCGTAACGTGCGCAGCATCGAGAACCGCTAGGTAGTGGCTTCGCGCCGCCTGCGTTTTTGCGTGTGAGCAATGGGGATACTCCCTTTCGTTTGGCTAGGAGAAGGGACGCAAAGATGACACCAGCCAGAATCTCGTTTTTCGTAGTCGTGGTTGTGGGCGTGGCCGCATTCGCGATTTCGTTCATAAAGAGCATGCTGGGAAAGGCGTCACGTGGCGTGCTACACGTGCCGCAGGGTAAGGACTGCCTGGATGTGCGGGTTCGCGATGATGTGGACCTGCGGTTCTTCAGATATGGCCAGACGTTCGAGGTGCTCTTTGTGCCGAGCGAAGCGGAGGGCAGCATTGCGACGCTCTTGTACAAAAACAAGCCCGTGGGGGTTATTTGCAGCACGACCACACGCAGCTTGGCTTTGCTGCAGCTTGCCAAGATGCACTCCAAGGTGATGGTGCAGGCAGTTGTGGCGGGCATCGATTCCAGTGGGCGACCCCTCATGCACGTGATGCTTCCCAACGACGCATGGTTCAAGCGCGCGATTTCCCCACTTGTGTAGCGGTTTCGCCCCGCTTTGGACGGCTTCGTACCTTGCCGCTTGGATTCCCGCCTTGCTCTTGCACCCCACGCAGAAGTGTTACCAACGTGTAAACTACTCAGCACATGCGAGTTTCTGGGATTTGCGTGGTTGCCAAGTGGGTTTTTGTCCGAAAAATTGAAAAAACAAACAAGTGCTGCGTAGTTTACACGTTGGTAACAAACTCAATTCCATTGACTCGTCGCCCATTGGATATTGAGCGGAAGTCTGTGACTCTCACCACAGAGCCTATAGATTCTGAGAGCCTCTATCATGAGCAAAGTCATAAAAAGTCAAATTGAAAACCCGACTTTCGTAGACTATAATTTAGGTGGGGTATTCTGTTTGTATGGAGAGAGACATGAGCAGCTGCAGGTGGATCACACACAAGGCAAGGTCGGAACAAGGAGCGTCGCTCTCCATGGCGTTGCTGGTGTTCTTGGTGTGCACAGTTGTGTCCTCCATCGCGATTTCTGCTGCAACCGCAGTCTCGGGTCGTCAAAGCCAGTTGGAGGAGATGGAGCGGAGCTACTACAACGTTACTTCCGCCACACGCGTCTTTTGGGACGAGATGGCAAAGGGACCCGAGGATTCCGATGGCCTAGTAGTCAGTATCGAACGAGGATGCAACGTCGAACAATCCGCTGGAGAGTGGGACGGCTGGTACATGGTGATTGACTCCACGTTGGGGACGGATACGAATCCCATCAGGCAGGATAGCGCCACTCTGTTTGAGATCGCCTCGTACGATTTGGTCATGAACAATAACGGCTCGCTCTCGTTTGGCTCACGTGAATCTGATTCAGAGACCGTGGCAGCAAGCTTTGACACGAGCGAGTCCGTGCCAAAGCCAAAGCTTGTCTCTGCGGCAAAGGCGGCTTACACACCATTCAACTTTAAGGCAAAACAAGGATCAATAGAGCTAAACGACGTAACAGTAACGGTTGTAAGAAACGATGACCAGACCTTTGAGTTTGAGTTTAGGGAAGAGGGCGACTTGTCTTATGTCTGCACGCTTACGGCACTTGTGTGGGCGGAGGGTGGAACACTCGGTCGCAATAACGAAACCAATCGTCTGGAGGGAACTACCAAGGTTTATTGGAAGCCAATCAACATGACCGTGGGGACTGTGGGTGATGCCTCATGACTAATAGCATGCACACAAAGATTCGTGCACGGCTTTCCAGCGAATCGGGCGAGACTATTGCCGAGACGTTGGTCTCGGTGCTTGTTAGCTCGCTTGCGCTGCTTCTGCTTGCTACCGCTATCGCTTCGGCCGTAAACATTGTGAGTCTAAGCAGGAATCGCATGGACGCAAGGTACGAGGCCGAAAGCGCCATGGTTCTTGCCAGCGAGGAAACATCTCTCAAGAAGGGGCAATATACAACAGACGTGCTAATTGCAACGCCCAGTGCCGTTGGATCCGATACAAGTCGCAATCTTTTGTTCTATCAGTCGGGAGATGATGACGTCTATCTCTATAAGAGGGAGGAGTAGCCATGCGCCTCAACGTTCTTGCACGACGCCTTGGCCCCGGCCTTGCCTCGCAGCGGCATGCCAAACGAATGGTTGCGGGCTTCTCGCTTACAGAGATGCTTGTCACCATGTTTATTATGGTTCTTGCTTCCACCTTGATGGCAACTGGCATACCCGTTGCGGTTGACACGTATCAGAAGACCGTAAACGCAGCGAATGCACAGCTTGCCCTTTCAACAACCGTTACCGTGCTTCGCAGTGAGTTTGGGTCATCCACGCAATTGGATCAAAACGCCGACGGGACCCTCTATTACCGTTGTAGCGAGGGCTCTTGGGCGAGCATCTCAAACCCGGAAGACAATGCGAGCAGGGGCCTGGTAAAGAGCTTCTTTTTGGATGCAGACGAGGACGGCAAGCATGCGTCAATCAAAAGCGATGACGGGACGCAGGTATCCTACCCCATAGTCTCAAGCGCTGCCATAACGGAGCCCCTGCATGTGTCCATGAGCGCGATAGAAAAAGTCTCAGACAACAGGGTCGAGGTAAAGGACCTCCAGGTTACTGACGAGTCGAATCCACCCAACGTGCTTGCTGGCATCGACTCACTAGAAATACTCGTGCCTTTTGCGGAATAGAGCGTGAGGCGATGGATATGCTAGACAAACGACACAATCGCGGCTTTACCATGGTGGAGACGATCGTTGCGGTGGCAATCATGGTCATCCTTATGGGGTTGGCATTCGTTGCCGTGCAGAACTACCAACGAACTATGAAGCAACTTGAGCTGGACAAGACGGCGCGTGAGCTATTTGTGGCGGCGCAAAACCATCTTACGGTGGCCGAGAGTCAAGGCTTGTTGTCCACGAGGGACCAAAAGGATGCGTCGTTGGTCGGCGAGCAAAATGCGCGCGGTGGCGAGACCTATCGCTACTTCTTTGTCGGTAGCGACCATACGCAGTTGGACAACACCAAGTCGGTGCTACACGACATGCTTCCCATGTTTTCCATTGATGACACCGTTCGTTTGGGTGGCAGCTATGTGATTGAGTACAGTCTGGACAGCGCGACCGTGACCAACGTGTTCTATTCCGACAAATCGAATCTGAGCAACCACGAATTCACGTCGGCCGACCATTCCAAGCTGTTTGTCGACCCGGATTACGTAGGAGTGCAGGAGTCAAAGAAGGCCCTTCGCCTCAATGGCTTTGACGGAAATCGCAATGCCATCATAGGTTGGTATGGCGGAGAGGACGCTAAGGGTATCTCTAGGGTAAAACTCTATGCTCCCAAGGTTCAAATAATCAATGCCGAGAAGCTCGAGGTCAAGGTTTCGTTTACCCGAGATGCCATCAATCGCATGTTGTCAGATTCGGATACAAATGCACAGATTAGCGTGATTGTGGAAGGGGTCACAAGTGGCAACAGGCGCATAGTAAACCTTGAGCCCGGAAAGCAGAACGGTTCGACCGTTAGCTACTTTAACGTGGATACGGCCACGTATAACGAGGTCGAAGGGGTAGTGGCCTATCGTTGCCACAACTTTGTGCTGGATGACGTGACGAGTGAAGACGGTCACTTTGCCAACCAATGGTGTACGGGCGAAGATCCACTAATTCCAGGCGAGGACATTGCCGTCAGGGTAAAGGTGTTCAGCAACTCGGTACTTGCAAACATTCCCGAACGTGTGGCTGGACCTACGAACAGCCTCTTTGCATCCGTCGACGAAAGCGAAGCGGGTATAGACAACTTCCGCCATCTTGAGAACCTGGACCCACAGATCTCTGGCTACGACTTGGTTGCCCTAGAGAACAATGGGGCCGTGCCTGCCACAAAGGCCAAGCAGCTCCAAGACCTTGCGTGGGATGACTTCAAAGAAAAGATCGACTCTTCCGATTCGAATAGCGTTTGCATAGTCGATCTTTGGGGGGAGGCATCCCATGCTGGAACCTACACGCCCGTCAACCCAAGCTACAAGGCTGGTGCGGATACTGTACATTACTTGGAGCGCTATGACGGCAATGGATGCTACATAGCGGGAGTTACCATAAACAACGCCAGCGACGCGGGCCTGTTTGGCATGCTAAGCGACTGCGAGGTCAAAGGCCTCGAGCTGAGGGACTTCAACGTGTTGACCAGCAATGGAAACGCCGGCGCACTTGTTGGCAGCGGAGACGAACTAACCATCTCCAAAGTCGTGGTTCGCAATACCGTTGCAGACGACAGCTCATATCAGATCAAAGGCTCTGGTTCTGTTGGCGGACTTGTTGGCGCAATGGGCAGCTCAACCATCGAAGACAGTGCCGCTGCCACATACGTGCAATCAACGGATGGATGCGCAGGTGGCCTCGTGGGCCAATCCACAGGCGCGAGCAAGATAGAGAAGAGCTATACGGGCGGACACACCATAGATGGTGCATATCTCCATGAAACGACTGCTAACGAGGCCGGTCGAATTAATATTCAAGCTGAGGTTGAGGCTGGGGGCTTGGTGGGCAAGGCATCCGGCGAGCTAGCTATTGACGGCTGCTACTCCACGTGCTCTTCGTATGGTGTGACCGTTGGGGGACTGGTGGGTTCCATGAACGGTGGAGAAATCTCACGCAGCTATGCTACGGGGCTTGTAGACGGAAGGAATGACGAGGCTACCTTGGGAGCTTTTGCTGGCTTGCTTTCCAATGTCAGCCTTGGCCAGGCTGAGGGAAGGAAGAACCACTACTTCTCGCTCGTTAACCTGTATGATGCGACTGATGCCCAAAGGACCGTGTTTGCCATTGGCAACAACGAGGAGTCGACTGCAGTTGACGCAATCGATGCCCAGGCGAGTGCCTACGATGCATTCGTTGCCGGCACATGCGCTGCCTCGCCTTACGATGCGTACCTCAAGCAGAAGTCAGACAAGAGGTATCCGTTTAAGGGCATAAAGGATTTGAGTGGGTCTTCTTCGCTGTCTACGCACTATGGTGACTGGCCCATGCTAGAGGTCCTCTTTGTGAATGCGAAAGAATAAATAGGGGGGATGGCATATGAATACGCAGAACCATACAAGCTCACGTGCTCGCAGGGTCGTGCTGCTGTCCGTCTGCGCGATACTAGTCCTTCTTGGAACGCTGCTTGTGCCTAACGGTATGCTTCAGATAACTGATGAGGTGATGGCCGAACCCTACAGTTCCAATACAACTGCGGGGGCGGCAACCTTCTTGCGAGGGGTCTCGTTTGGTACGGTAATGCGGCAAAATGGTGCTGGCACAGTATTGACCGCAAAAACGCATGCAAAGACCGCAGCACCAATAGTCGTGCAAAACACAAAGAAGGCTACCGGCAAAGAAGCCATAGAAGTGGTAGTGGAGCCACAGAAAAATGGGGATGCCCAAGACACATCCCGTTCCTCCGAGAACACGTCCAAGTCGTGGCGGCACAGCGCTGAGCACACCCTCATCATAAACGATAATCTGTCCTATACCGTTACGGTGTCCTACGACGACGATGCGGGTATTCCAAGCGAAGCCGAGCTCGTGGTGGATTTGTTGGACAATAAGGACCGCGAACTTGCCAAGCAGCGAAAGGAGTCCTTAGGCAGTCGTTTGGACCTCGAGGAATACGAGCGCGTACTGACGAGCTCCTTCCTATACATTAAGCTGGTTGCAGGAGGAAACGCAATTCAGCCACAGGCACCTGTCGAGCTGAGCATACAAACAAGCGACATCTCGCCTAAGGAGTCCGATGCGGTTGAGGTCGTGGCCTTTAACAGCGATGAGGCTACGGTGTCTAGCCTGACCAACCTTACGGGCAAGCAAGCCAATGGAGAAGAAGTTGCGGAGCCCAAGGAGACGCATGTCTCATGCATCGTTAACGAGTTGGGGGAGTTTGGCATTGCCACTGTGGCTCAGCTCAAGTTTACGTGGGGCATAGGGGACACAAAGGTTCAGCTGTGGGGACCGCGTAACGCTCTAGTAGAGGTTAAGGATTCTCCGGGCAACGCGCAGATGATGGACGACATGCAGCTGCTAAGCTCCTTTGCCATGCAGATGGAGGCCAGCCATGCATGGGTGCCCAGCCTGTGGCTCTCTTCGACGTTAGAGCAGACTGACGAGACCGATGCGTCCGGCGACGTGCTGTGCTATGAACTCAAAGACGGCAAGCTGAGCGATTTGGTATTTGCCAAACCGCGCAAGAACAAGTACCTACCGATTGAGGCCAATGGGTCTTACGCGCTTCTTTGGAAAGAGCATCTGCAAGACCTGAACATAGATGCAGGCGACGTATACGTAACAGGTACGGTGCCAGAGGACACGATGGTGGATGTGCAAGACGTTACAGACGTATTCAACGATGCCGCCGCCGTTGTGGGTGATGCGGGAGACAACACGTATGGCTACGAGACGGTTGCGGCGTACGACGTAAGTTTTGACGTTCGCGGTGATGCATGGCAACCCGACGAGGACCACAAAGTATCGGCCACCATTACCAACGATGGCATTGACCCGACCACGGACCTGCAGGTGTTGCATGTTGCAGACGACGGTGCTGCCGATGCGGTTAAGGTTTCCAACGTTAAGCCTGGTAGCGTTTCGTTTAACATGACAGACGATGGTACCTACGTTGTGGTTGAGCGTGTCTCTTTAGTGCGGGAGTTTACGGCCTCTGACAACAAGACCTATAAGATCACCGTAAGCTACGACGGTACGGCGGGGCTGCCGCGTGAAGCCGAGCTTGAGGTGCGCGAGGTCGCAGGGGGAGAGGAATACAACGGCTATGTGGAAAGTGCCGCAAAGAAGCTCAACGCGCAGAAAGACGACATCTCATATGCAAGGGCGTTCGACATCTCGTTTGTTGATCCACAGACGGGCAAGGAGTGCGAGCCCAAAGGTGACGTGTCGGTAAGCATCGAGCTATTGGACAAAGATGCCAATAAGGCGCCAAACACTTCTGTTGTGCATTTTCCCAACTCCTCCAACGCAAAGAAACGTTACGCCAACGCGGAGATCGTTGATAGCGATGTAGTAGATGGAGCGGTTTGGTTTGAGAGCAATAGCTTCTCGGTGTATATGGTGCTGTCCTACACCAGTGACCAGAACCTTATCATCGAGGCAAAAAGCGCATCAAAGACTTACGACGGTGAGGCGCTCACTGAGGAGGGGTACGAACTCTACGGTACGTTGCAAAATGGTCACACGCTTCAGTCGGTGGTCGTAGACGGGTCGCAAACGGATGCTGGTACGAGCGAAAACATCCCCAGCGGAGCCATGATCGTAGACGGAGATGGACACGATGTTACCAGCGAGTACGGAATAACGTACCAGAACGGAACGCTTACCGTGAATCCTCAAGAGGTTACCCTTACCGCAAACGGTGGGACTGAGCAGTATTCTGGCGAGCTAATTAACCTTGGATATACCTGCAGCGTAGATGGCCTGAACTTCGAGGGGGTAACGGTAGCCTCCTTCTATCAGGTGGGCATACACGAAGTTACGTTCAACGGGGTGACCATAGGCGAGACAAAGGACACCACTGGCAACTACGTTGTGTCACAGACGGTAAACGGCCTGCTGGTGATTGAGGATACCGAGGGTGACGAGAGCTTTGTGTCAAAGCGCCTGGCCAAGTTTGAGGGAAACTTGGCATATTATGAGATTATTATTAACCCAGAGAAGCGACCGCTGAATGACGGGCATCCTCTGACCCTTATGGATACGTTTGGAACAGATGAAAGCCACCCTCAGTCGATTAACTACGGCTCCATCTCCGCAACGTGCGATCCTGTTGTCGACGAAACCGCAACGTGGGATTACAACGGGTATACGGGCACATTCTCCATCCCAGACTCAACTTGCGTAACCATAACGTACTACACGCGGGTCAAGGGCAACGCAGGTGACGAGGTGGCCATCACCAACACGGCTGAACTGGGCAAGATGATAGGCGAGGTGTTTGTACCTGCCGTATCGACAACCGTAAGCGAGACCGTTACCGTTGAGCCCGACATAAACGGGACGGGTGGCGTGTACACCATCGGTCTGTACGTCTATGCCGACGGCCAAATGGAGACCGGCCTTGGCGGGGCAACGTTTCGCTTGTTGGACAAGAACAAGCGGCCGATAAAGTACTTGGCTGGGGACAAGGCAGGTCAAGAGGTCACGTTTACCACGAGCGACGGCGATGACGACACCCATCGTGGCTATGTAACCATTGGTCTTGATGAGGATGCAGACGGCCTGTCCATTCGCAAAAACACGGTCTACTATCTTGAGATGACCACCGCCCCCTACACGCTCGAGGACGGTACGTATACCTACTACAAAAAGGACAATACGTACTATGGCTTCTTGATTACCGATGACCCCGATTACACCTACGGCAACGTCTACAGCTACTTTAATGGTGACGTTATCAAGGTACGTTGTTATCCCCAATCTGGTGGCGTCAACGTAACAAAGCGCTTCTCGGGTAACTACGATCTTACGCCTGAGCAAAAGGACGCGATTACCTTTACGTTGCAAAAGGAGTCTTTGAGTGCAGCGGGTGGATGGGTTGACGTGGAGAGCCATACTTACGAGGAGTTCTCTTACGGCGCGATCAACTTCGACATAACGGCGGAAGAACTCGAGGACGCCGCGACGTATCGTGTTATTGAGACAAGCGGACTTCCAGAAGAGCTGCAAGACACGGTTGAGCTCAACACGACATTCTCGGTCTCCTATCAAATTGACGGCGAGCCGGTTGAGGACGACAGTGGCGAGTTCTTCGTTGATCCAGACGACAAAACCCAAGTGAGTTACAACTTTGTCTTTACCAACGAGTATGTGGATCACAGACTCAACATCGACAAGGTGGACGAGTTGTCTGGCGACCTGCTTCCCAACGCAGAATTCACCGTGTATGCGACTCAAGACGCGAGCGCAACTCCCGTTGCCACATACATCACCGACAATAATGGCAGGATTGTTATACGAAAGAGCGATACGGAAAACTACGAGTTCAACACGCTCTACCACCTTGTGGAGACGGGGGAGCCCGAAGGCTATATTCTTCCACGTGACCCTCAAAAGACATACTTCTATTTCTCGGAGAACGGCGAGTCGGTACCCGAGGGACTGCCCGAGGGAGCGACGGCCACAGACCTCACCACTTCCTACAATGTTCAAGCCATCATCAACAGGAGCAAAGTGGTAGATGTGCCCGTAACGGTCTCTTGGGGACTGAACGCCCAGACGGGTGAGGACGCATGGCCCGATGCGGTAAAGTCCATAGAGATCGGTCTTTATCAATCCGTCGGTGGTGCAGCCGCAGAACCGGTTACCAAAAACGACGTGCCGCTTACCGCTACCCTGACCAAGACCGGGTACTACGACACCACACGCTTCGCGGGCCTTCCTGCGCAAACCGAATCTGGCGAAGACATAACGTATTCCATCGTGGAAGAGCACATCATCGACACTGCTGACAAAGAGATACTTGGATCTTATGCCCAAACAAACAGCATAAGTGGTACCGGTTGGTACATTATCAACAATCAAGATGCGGTGAGCGTAACGATCAAGAAGGAGTGGTACCAAAATGATGGTGTCACGCCTGTGGATGATGCCAGCAAGAAGGAGACGGTAACCTTCAGCCTGTATCGCACGACCGCAGAACATGATGGGACTCTTACTCACGATGAGCTCATGGCCGCACTTGGCTCGGCTAAGCCCGTGCGCACTGGGCTAAAGCTTTCGTATGCCACTAACTGGACTCTAACAGTACCCTCTTTGGAGGCAGCCAACAAAGCAGGAGATTCTTGGTACTACTATGCCTTGGAACAGATTCCCGATAACCAGATCGATAGCTATACGGTTACACCTGCCACGGACTCCGATTTTCGACTGCTAACCATCAAGAACCAACAGACACCTCCAACCGTTACCATTACTGCGCAGAATCTGGAGAAGACATTTGGCAGTTCCGATCCGGAGTTGGAGCTTACGGCGACCGTTATGGAGGAAGGCAGCGTGGTCGCTGTGTCTGGTCCTGACGATGAGGGCAAATACACGGCCACCGTTACAAAGCATCCCTCGCTTCAAACTGCCACGATTGAATTTACAGTCAATCGCGCAGCGGGAGAGGATGTTGGAACTTATGCAATAACTCCCACAGGGGAGCAGAGCCAGCATGGGTACCGAGTGGCGTTTGTCTCCGGTGCGCTGCAGATCAATCAGGCCGACGTGACGATTAGGGCTGGCGCAACCAAGGAATATGGCGAGACCGACCCTACCTTGGTAACTATAGAAGGCCTGCCCCAAGGCGCGGACGAGAGCGTCCTAGTCTATACTGTCGCCCGCGAAATCGGTGACGATGTGGGCACCTATCCCATTACAATCTCGGGGCAAAAGGAGCAGGGCAACTACGACGTGAAGTTTGTCAACGGTGACCTTATTGTTACGCCAGCTCCCGTTAACGTAACGGCCGACGTTAAAGATAAGACCTACGGGCAAGATGACCCAGAGTTTACGGCGACGGTTACCGGGCTTAAGTACGATGACTCGGCTTCGGTAATCGAGTATGAGCTTACGCGCACGTCGGGGGAAGACGTAGGCGAGTACACAATAACCCCAGCCGGCGATGAGGCTCAGGGAAACTACACCGTTACCTATGCGCCCGGCACCTTTACCATCAATCGCGCTGGCTTGGAAATCTTGGTGGAGGACACCAATAAAATCTATGGCCAAGGCGATCCGGAATGGAACGTGACGATTGAGGGCCTGCAGGGCGAGGACGACGGCGGTACCCTAAATGTGTCTGATGAGGGCACGCGCGTGTACACCTATTGCAAGCCGGGAAGCGACACGCCCATTCTTACCTTTAGGGTTGTTCGTGAGTCCGGTGAGGACGTGGACGAAAACGGATATACCGTCAGTCCAGAAGGCGAGGAGGAGCAAGGAAACTATAGCGTTACGTACAAGATGGGCAAACTGGAGATTTCGAAAGCAGATCTTGTTGTTACCGCAGATAATCTGGTGAAGCCAAAGTTCGATCCAGCTATCTCCGATCCGCTTCTTACGGCAACGATTGATGGCTGGGCCAACAACGACGAGTCCGAAAGCACGGCAACAGCTAGCGTGGATGAGTCGACCGGTGTCGTTACTTGGACCTATACCCGCAACGATCGCGCTATCCTAACCTTTACCCTCAGCCGTGCGGCCGGTGAGGATGAGGGCGAATACGAGGTAACGGTGGCGGGAGAAAACCAGCAGCCAAATTACTTTGCTACCTACGAGCCTGGAACGTTCCGTATTCTCTCGGTGTTCGACGTAGAGGTGTCGCAAGCAACAAAAGATCCGGTGGACACCACTGCCAATCCCTCCTATACCTACACTGCGTCCGTTAATCTGGAGGGTACGGGAATCAGCGGCAAATACAACGACAATGGATTTACCGACGGGATTCTTGACTTTACACTTCCTCAAGAAGGTGCAAACCGAAGGATGCTAAAAGTACCTGCTGGTGCCAAGCTCACGGTTACGCAGAACACCACCAACGCAAAGTACACGACCCAGATCTCACTTGACGGAAACCCCTACGAAGGAGGTGCAAGCTGTGAGATAGGTGGCGTGGACGATTTCTATGCGATTAAGTTTACGCACACCCTCATCAGTCTTCCCGTTGAAGCCAGAACGACCGAGGGGGAGACGGAAGAAGGCGCTACGGTCGTGCCGGACAGCAACGGATACATTGGCATTCCAGAAGAAGCTCATACAATTGACAGTGCCTTTGCGGGAGAGTATCAGTCAAGGGTTGGGTATACGCTCCCCAATGACAAGTACTATGTATACGACCATGCGTCTTTGTATGATGCCGCTGGCAATGCCATAGGCGGCGCGTCAAGCGTTACTGCAATCAAGTACGATGTCGCAAATCACAAATGGCAATATAAGGTCGGCACCACCGGCACGTATACCAATATGGACGAGGGCTTTCAGTTGGTCCTGTTCTACGAGCCTAAGTACATTTGCCAGGTGGGGACCCAAAAGTTCTATACGCTCAATGCGGCAATGGATAGCATCGCCGCCGAGAACGCGCCGTTTGAGGCTGCGGCGGCAGATGCAGCGGAGCAGACGGCACGGGAAGAGCATGCGAGTGAAGATGAGACTGCGATTCAGAGGGCAGTTGACGAGGCTCGTCAGGCGGCAATAGATGCGACTATCATAACGAGAACCATTGAGATGTTGGTGGATTACACCATGCCGTCCTCAGACCAAGTGAACGTTCCCATCAACAATCACATTACGCTAAGCACTGCAAGCACCTATAGCGGTGGGGGTAGCACGGCAATCATAACTCGTGGTACGGACCTGGCCGACTACGGGATGTGGACAAACCGCGGCACCCTTGTGCTGGACAACATTACTCTTGACGGAAACAACGTTGCGGCTACCAGCTGCATGGTTGCCAGCACATCTGACACGGCTAACTTGACCGTGAGCGCAAATGCCTCCATACGCAATGCCAACGGGCAGAAAGGCGGTGCGGTTTACGTATCGAGCGGCACGGCAACCATCGCCGGTGGCCTGACCAACAACTCGGCAGACAAAGGTGCCGCAGTCTATGTGGCCGGTGGGTCTGTGACAGTTGACAGTACCAATATAGCTGGCAACAGCGCTAATCAGGGTGGCGCGATATACATAGAAGACGGTACGGTTACCGTTAACGGAACTCTGAGTGGCAACAACGCGCATAACGGCAACGGTGGCGCGGCATATGTTACCGGGGGCACACTAAACGTCACTGGTACGGTTTCTGGCAATGAGGCGGCTTCTGGTGGAGCAGTGTTCATGACAGGAGGCACGCTCAACTCGAACGGCAGCGTAACGGGCAATTCTGCCACCAATGGCGGCGCCTTCTATATCGAAGGCGGTACGATCAACATCACCGACGGCACCGCCTCAAACAACGAGGCGTCCCAAAGTGGCGGTCTTATCTATGGCAACAACGGTGACATTGCCATTACTGGTGGTGCGGTGAGTGGCAATACTGCCACCAACGGCAACGGTGGCGCAGTCTGCTACGAAGGTGGTGGCTCCGTTACCGTTTCTGGTGGCTCCGTTACTGGCAACACCGCTACCAACGGCAACGGTGGGGCTATCTATCAGTCCAGTGGCGTCGTAACGATTACCAACGTCACACATACAGAAAAGAACAGCAACAACAAAGACGTCACGGTAGAGGATTCCTTTGCGTCGATTTCCAATAACAGCGCACAGAATGGGTCTGCCGTGTTTGTTGCGGATGGCGCGGCTTACTTCTCCCAGCACTGCGAGATAAAGAGCAACACGGCTACCAACGGTGGTGCCGTGGGTGTTGGCAGCACCACGGCCAGGCTGCATTTCTCCGAAAAGACAATAATCACAAACAACACCAATAGCAGCATTGCGCAGTCCAACAAGAAGTGCAATGTTTACCTTGACCAAGATTCAGACTTGGTAATAAATGTTGCGCCGCTAGATAGTAATGCGCTTATTGGTATATATGTGGCGGACACTTGCCTGACTACCCGAGGATCCATCTGCACGACCTTTGGAACGTATTCCGATGCAAAGAACGTGGACAGCACCCGCTTTAGCAATGACCGTCATGATTACCTTAAGGCATACGCCAATAAATATAAAATTATTTGGAGTCATCCGCTTCAATACAATGTAAGAAAACTAGAAAGCTACAGCACGTTCCCGTCTTCAAGCAATAAGGGAACTGAGCTCAAGAAAAACACATATTTCTATCCGCTCCAGATAACGAATCAAATGTATGACCTGGCGATGTCGATGTATACCAACACCGATGAAAACCTTGTCTATGCATATTCTTATGGAAATAAAACCAACAAGTTTAGCCAGTACTTTACGTCCATAAATTGGGACGAGACCAACCATTGCTGGAAGGGTGTTCCGCATGACGGCTCCAGCTTGGCAAGTGACGACAAAGACTATGTATATATATTCTATTCCAACGCGGCGTACATCTCCATTACCAACAACTCTGAGTATCCCTTGACCATAGACCCGCTTACGGTCTTGGGAAAAACGGCAGTTACGGACGCGTATGGCTACCCAACCGTAATCGACTACCTTACGCAGGAAACCCTCATTCCCATTGCAGACTCCGTGGATGATCCAGGCACCCAATCTGTTGAGGCCCATATTGTCGAGGATGGAAAGATCGTTCTTCCGGCAGGCGGATATGCCAAGCTGCTGTTCCCCGGCGCCTGCTTAGGTAGCTGGTCGCTTTCGGGCGTGTTTGAGGGGCTTGCCCAGGGCGAGACCGTACGCTACACGCTGGATTCGCTCAACGAAAAGGACCCTGAGAAAATCAAGGTTTCTTTACCCGGTACCGTGTCGGCGGATGGCAAGCTTCAGTTCAGCCTCAGTGGAACCACTTTGGGCGTCAACAAGACCTATGACATCCTGTTTGAGGACCCAACGCCCATCTGCAAGATTGAGGACAACACTCCAGAGGGCGGTACTCTTAATGCCAGCGGTAAGTACGAGCATCCCTTCTCTACCCTCAAAGATGCATGGAACTATGTCGTTGCCCACAAACAGCAACTAAGTAGCACGGCAACCATCGAAATGCTTATGGACTATTTGCAGCCGGGCACCGATGTGCTCAATATTGATGCTGGCTACAACATAACCTTGACCACCGCGACTCCCAGGGATTCCACCGATGCTGAGGGAAAGGTCTATACGTACTTTGGTAAAGATCCCACTCGCGCCACCATCAGTCGTGACAGCACAAACGATGGTGCGGCAGTCATAGCAGAGGCGCAACCAGATTCCTTGCTTGCCAAGGATCAATGTAACTCTTACCTAACGATCACAGATATGATTTTTGATGGCAAGGCATTGGCGAAGTCCGGTAATGGCGGTGCGGTAAGCACCGGCAACAACGTTGTGTCCATTAGCAATTGTGACTTCAAAGGCTATCAGGCCAACCGTGGTGGCGCGGTATATGTAAACGGTGGAGACCTCGTGGTCTTTAGCTCAAACTTTACCGACTGCTACACCAAAGCCTCAACGGACAAGTGCGGTGGCGGTGCCATTTGGACTACGGCGCAGGTATTAAAGATTTATGGAACGTGCGTGTTTACCAACTGTGCATGCAACCAGACTGGCAATGCTCAGGGCGGCGCGGTCTTCCATAACATTCGTCATGACGGCAAAAAAATCTATGAAGACAACAGCGTAACCCTAACATTCCCAACAAAGTATTCTGCGGCCTCAAAGACAACTATAAACGGCTGCACCTTTAACGATTGCTTCTCGTTAGATGGTTCTGGTGGCACCGTGGAATCCGATGCTTGGGAAATAGAGATGTCGGACTGTGAGTTCTTTGGCAGCTACACCGGTAAGAGTAGCGGTAACGGTGGTGCCCTTAACGCATATACGAACGACAATGTCAATTATGCAACGATAGATTCCAAGCTAACGATTCAGAACTGTTGGTTTGAGGATGCTTCGGCTCGTCGAGGCACTAGTCATGGTGGCGCAATCCGCTCTAGGACGAGGACGACGCTGATTGAAAACAGCACCTTCAAGGATTGCTGGGCAAATCTTGGTGGTGCGATCTACAACGACAGCGGAGCCGAGAAGAGCCTTACAATCAATGGCTGCACCTTCGATAACTGTGACGCAACGGGAGCCGAGGGTGTGGTGTATACCACAGCAATAACCTTGACAATCGACGATTACCAAACACGGCATTCGGTATTCAAGGACTGTTCCGCACCCCAATATGGCGGCATCTATCAAAACAAGGATTCAGCTACTTCTACTGCTACCATAACCAACGCCAGCTTCGAGGACTGCATATCTACCAGCAGCGTTGCGGGTGCCCTGTATACAAAGGCAAAGACGCTTACCATCAAAGGGCTAGACGGCAACAAGGTTACCTTTACGGGCTGCACGGCATCTGGCAACGGCGGCGCAGTGTACCACGTTGGGACTACCGAAACACTCAGCAACTGCTCCTTCGAAGGCTGTGAGTCTGGTGGCAGCGGTGGCGGTGCCTATTTAAATGCCGCGATGACAATATCGGACGCTTCCTTTACAAAATGCAAGGCGGTAAACAACGGAGGTGGTCTATACACAAAGCCCACTGGAACCGCTAACACCATGACTAACTGCGAATACTCTGGCAATCGGTTATCGGCAAGCGAAAGCAAGGGCGGATCTTTGTACATAGAGGCGAATACCCTCACGATGACGGGCTGCGACTTTAGCGCAAGCAACGATGGAATCACGAACCAAGCTGCTTATGGAGGCGGTATCTATCAATACGGCGGGACACTGAACTACAGTTCCGGCACAATGTCGGACTGCAACGCAAACGTCTCGGGTGGTGCGCTGTATGCTAGGTCGGCATGCAATTTGGGCGAAAAAACCAATAACAAATCCGTGTCCATCAGCGGGTGCAACGCGGTCGCTTCGGGCGGCGCCATCTATCATTCTGCAAACCTGTGCATACGAAATGCCTCGATAGCAGAGAGCTGCGCAAGGCAAGGTGGCGGTGTCTATTCCGTTGGATATCTGGACGTCAACGACTCCGCATATGTTCTTTCCATTACTGATTGCAAGGCAGCAGACGTAACGCTCAATGCCAATGGGACCGTAAACGTTGCGACCTCGTTTAACGCAAACAACTTGGGTGGCGGCATTTGCAAAAGCGGTACAGCCAATTCGAACTTGAAGTCGAGCACTGGTTTGATTAGCGGATGTGCGGCATACGATGGCGGCGCAATCTACTACGGAAGCAGTGGCACCCTGTGGCTAACAAACGGTAGGATTATTGGAAATACGGCCGCGCATAATGGCGGTGGCTTCTACAAGGCCAACGGAGCGGCCAATCTGTCCGGTGGAGCAATTGGCGAGGTCAGCTCAAGCAATATCGCAGCTCGCGGTGCTGGTGTGTTTGTGGCCAACGGACAGGCCATGAACATAAAGGGCGGAAGCATCACGCACAACCACGCCTCGTCTGCCGGTGGCGGTATTGCCGTGGGTGGCAGCAGCTCGGTGCTCAACTTTGATGGAACGGTACTGGTGCAGAACAACACCATGACCGTCGAGCAGAATGGAGAATCCAAAGACGTAGCCTGCAACGTGTATTTGGATCAAGATACCAACTCTATTATCAAGACGACGAGTACCGCACTTGGCGCAAACTCCTACATTGGCGTGTATTGCTCCGATGAGCAAGACCCCTCTCATGGTTTTAGCGCAATGCCATTTGGCACGTACAACCAGTCGGCGTATCTTGACCGCTTCTTCAACGATAGGCGACCTTACTATCATGGCGAAAAGGGAAGCAAAAACAACCAAATCGTGTGGTGCTCCTTTGCATGCAAGATTACCGATGGTACGGGGAATCTGTTGTATACGGACAACGTTGGCACTCCTGCGGTCTATGCAATCGTGGAAAACGATGGCGGGACAGGCAAAACTAATGCTTTTGGCACGCTTGCAAACAATAATCCTGGGTTGTATAGAAAGGTGGGGAATAGCTATGAGCCCTATTCGGCTCAGACCTCTGGTTACAACGGCTATCAGGTGCAGATGCTCGTTCAGGAGTATTCTGCGGAGAAGCAGATAAGCCTCAAGACCAACAAGGCGATTACACTAACGACGGCTTCCACCGAACCAGACGAGTGCGGGTTCTACTATACGGGCGACTTGAAGCATCCGTATGCCGCGATAGTTCGCAAGGCTTATTATGGAAGCATGATTAGCCTGGCCTCTGGCACTCCGAGCCTTACCCTTACGGGCATCATTGTTGACGGTGGCTCCGAAAACGGGCTAACGTCAAGCTCCAACGGTGGCATACTCTACATTGGCAGTGGCTCTGCCGTGATTGGTGCGAATGCTACGCTGCGGAACTCAGATGCAGGCGTAAACTCCGGTGGCGCAGTTCGTGTGCAGAGCAGCACGTCCAATACTCTTACTTTGGATGGTGGCACGATCACCAACTGCCACAGCACAACCTATGGCGGTGGCGTGAGCGTAAAAACCGGTACCTTTTTTATGAACAGCGGCAGCATTACCGACTGTAGCGCTGCGTATGGTGGTGCTGTGCGCGTGGACACCACCATGCGCATGAACGGTGGCAGCATAACCGGCAACAGCGCCACAACCGACGGTGGCGGTATTTCACTTAGCAGCGACAGCAATAACACAAAGCTGTTCCTCACGGGCTCGCCGGTTGTATTGCAAAACACCCTGGCATCTGAGTCGGGCAACATCGCATGCAATGTTCAGCTGACTCGAGATACCAACGAAGCAATAAACGCCCAGGCTCTGAATACCGACGCGGAGATTGGCGTGTACGTACCGGGCGTGGACAACGGTCCCGATGCAACGACCTCACAGTTTGACAAACACGGTGGAGAGCGGGACCCCTTTGGCACGTGGTGGGTAACCTTTACCGAGGATGACCACCCATATTGCTTTGTCAACGACCGCGACAACATACTGCGCGGATCGCAAGGGCAAACGGGCGTGCGAACGATCTATTGGGCAAAGAACTACCTACTAACGCTCGATACGGAGGTCGTAAGCGACCTTATGGCAGACCACACCGCAGAGTTTACGTACACGGTAAGGATTCAGAGCGAGAAGATAAAGAACAGGACCTTTAGCGGCGTTCACTTCAACCACGATGGCGAAGCGACACTTACCATGACAGACGAGACGCGGCCGATTACGATTTACTTCCCCGAAGCAAAGCTGGATGGAGGCGCTGAGCTCATACCATATACCGTAACGGTGAACTATACTTCGGCACAGGGCGAGGACTATGACCCCTCGGTTGTGAGGAACGAAGACGATGCGGTTTCTGCCAGCACGATGAGCGGTATGCTCGGCGAGAGAATCCAGGAATCTCCGCCTTCTGGTCGGTCTACGGTTACCTTTACTCACACGCGCCACACGGCAAACCTCACCGTATCAAAAGCGGTGGTGAGCACTGAGGACGAAGACAAAGCCTCCGTGTTCCCGTTTACCCTCACTCTGGGTGAGGCCACCATCAACAAGAGCTATGCAGCCACGGATGCGCAGGGTGCCGCAATAGAGGGCGGCGTTGCCTTTACAGCAGGCGTGGCGAACTTCTCGCTTGCGGACGCTGAGTCCATAACCATAGAAGGGCTTCCCACCGACGTGGCATACACCGTAGCTGAGGATACCAGTGCAAATCCCAAGGCCGCACGCATCCGTACCAAGATTGCAAAGAATGACGACGATGAGGTCTCTGCAAGATCGTTGTCTGCAGCCCTTGGTGAAGATGGCGATACCGTGGCCTTCACAAACAACTTCATGGAAATCGTTTGTAAGATAACTAACCGCAGTCGCGCACTCCTGTATTGCAAAGAGAGCGACGGCAAGCTGGTGCCTGCGGTGTTTGACAACCTAGCAGATGCATTTGCCAAGGTAAACAGTGGAGGTCTCAGAACGTCGAGCGACGGCAGCGTGTCCGGCCTGCTACGCATAGAAATGGTCGTTCCGGAGTACGACATGCAAGAGCAGGCCGTACTGAACAGTGGCAAGACAGTGGTATTGTCTACGGCACAAAAGACTGATGCCGATGGATATCCGTTTATTGGCGAGGAGGGTGGCACCGCCTGCGTGACTCGCGGCAATTTTACCGAGAGCATGATTGCCGATAGTGGAGTATTGACATTGGACAAGATCACGCTGGATGGCGGTACGTTGAGCTCGAATGCAAACGGCGGCATTGTGAGTGTAAACGGCGCGGTAAAGCTCACGGTAAACAGCGATGCCACGCTTCAGAACTCCACGACCTCTGCGAATGGTGGCGCGATTTGGTTGCATAGCGGCGCCTCCCTTACCATGAACGGTGCCATTGACAACTGCTCTGCCGCATCCGGTGGTGCCGTGTATGCGGATGCTGACTTCGCCTCGATTACCATGATTGGTACGGTGTCCAACTGTGAAGCCACCTCCGGTGACGGCGGAGGAGTTTGCATTTTGACCGGTGGCAGTCTTACCGTGAACAGTGGTGCGCAGCTGATTGGCAATAAGGCTTTGTCTGGGAATGGCGGCGCAGTCTGCTCCGGCGCCAACGTAATCGTGCGAGGTTCTGTGGGCGGAGCCGAGGCAGGTGAGGGCAATGCAGCTGTTAACGGTGGTGGCATCTACATGCAGTCCGGTACTACGTTCACTATGTATTCCACTGGCGAGATAATGAACAACGTCGCAAGCGCAGATGGTGGCGGATTGTATTCGCTGGGAACGACACGAATCTCTGGTGGCAAGGTAAGCCTCAACAAGGCCGATGACCATACCGGCTTGGGTGGCGGTGTGTATGCTGGCGAGACGGGATCGATTACGATCTCTGGCTCGCCACAGCTCGTTGGGAACTGGGCTTCCCAGGGTGGTGCGGTGTACGATGGTGGCGCGGTTACCATGGCAGGCGGCACCATAAGCGGAAATGTTGCAACAAACAAGGGCGGCGCCGTCTTTGTGGCTGATGGCAAGACCTTTACGATGACCGGTGGCAACATCAACGATGGCAACAAGTCTCCTGAAGGCGCGGTATCGGCGGGTGGCAGCAACAGCGTACTAAACTTCTCAGGTAATTCTGTCGTGTCTGGAAACACCAGCCTTGATGGCGCGACCAATATTAACGTGTATCTAGGTCATGACAGCAACGACATCATTCGAACGACGGGCCTTGGTTTTTACGCAAACATTGGTGTGTACGTCGCGGATGGCGAAGAGAATGCCCTCTTGTACAAGCATGGCATCGCGGACCGAAACTTTGGTACCTACACGGGAACGAGTCCCGATTCCGCGCGCCTCAATAAGTTCCACAACGATCGCGATGAGGAGCTGGACGGCTTGGCTGGTGACAGCAGAGCCAGTAATAACTATTACGTTATGTGGCCAGGAAAGAACCTGTACATTCGGCTCTATCAGTTTGACATCCAAACCAATGACGAAGGAGAGCCAATCCTTAACGGCCAGGGTGGCTTTGTTCCCGTAACCGACCCCTCGCCCATCAAAGGCGCGGGATTTACCCTAACCAACGTGAAGACCAACGTGGAGGTCTGGTCTGGCCAAAGCAGCAACAAGGCTGAGAGCGAAGGCCTAGTAACGATTCCTTGGAGTAGGATTGAGGCGACCGGCAACTATGCGGCCACCTTCAAGCAAGACAACTATTACGAGCTTAAGCAAACAGGAACAGCTACAAACTGCGTCTTGCCTGCGGGCTCTTGGCTCGTTCACGTCTTGGAGGGCAATGTTGTTGAATGGGCTACGATCAAGCCGGGGCAAAGCATCCTTATCGAAGGCGATGAGGTAACCCTAGTACCACAGAATCCGGAAGAAACGCAAGAGAACCGCACGTTTGATATGGAGGAGGAGACTTCGGGAGAGCATGCGCTGGGCGACACGTTCATCCTGTTCAACGATCGCCAGCCCACCATCACCTTTAACGCAAATGGGGGCAAGCTCTATAGCGCAAGCAAGACGAGCCAGGAAACAGAGCGAACCGACCCTGTGAAGTTTGGTACCAGTACGTCGGTGAACTACACCATCAGTGAGAAGGACCCCACGTGGAACACCATATTCAAAAATTGGAATACGGAGCCAGACGGATCGGGAGTGGCATATCAGAAGGGTAGCGAATACACCTTCTACCGTCATTCCGACAACGACGACCTTACGCTATATGCGCAATGGGTGCCCGTCGTGTGCAAGATTACCGATCGAAACGGTGCGCTTCTGTATGTGGATGGAAAAGCCGCCGTCTACGAAACGCTTGAGGCAGGATTCGCGGCCTACTCCACTGCGTCATTTACCAACGCTAGCGGCAAGAGGGCCTCTGCGCGCTATATAAAGATGCTGATAGATTCCTACGATCTTGCTGATCCTATTGTGCTGAAGAACACAAAGACCAAGACGGGAACCCTCACCACGGCAACAAGCGATCCGAGCATAGAGGGTGAGTACCCCTTCCACTCCGAGACGGGAAAGACGGTCTGCACCATCCGACGTGGTTTTGACGAGGATGCCAGCATGATCACGAGCCACGACTTCAATCTCGCCTTGGAAAACATCACGCTCGATGGCGGGGCTCGCGAAGGCAAGGCGGTAAGTGCTGATGGTGGAATCGTGAGCGCGGTGGGACACGCATACCACCTGTACGTATTTAGTGGGTCCACACTCTGCAACTCAATCACTTCCGGTAACGGAGGTGCAATATACGCAGCGACGGGAACGTCTGTTACCGTTGACGCAGGTATGGTCGGGGACAACAGCGCGACAAATGGCGCTGGCATCTATCTGGCCGAGGGTAGCACCATGTATGTCTCGGGCGCTCCGGCATTCAACAACAATACGGTTACGAAAGACGGCTACGATTCAAAGACAAATGGCGGTGAGCCGTATGCAAACAGCGAAGTCGAGCAGGACATCTTCATAGCTGGTTACGAAGGCGCTGACGCAACGTCGCTCGTGGTGGCGGGCAACCTTATGGGTGATGTGGGTTCCATCTGGGTATGGGCAGAACACGATCTTCACTACAGGGAAGACAAGCAGTTCGCCATTCTTGCCGACAGCTCGTACGGTGGACTTGATGTATTCCGCAACGCCCAGGCCGATGACGTAACTACCGGAAGCGTGCGCGCTGACTTCCTTCGCGGTACGTCTGGCAAGGTGGCGACCAATGTGTATTGGGGCACCGACGGTATGGACGTTTCGTTCCAAAAGATTGACGGCATGGGAGAGGCGATGGATGGCGCAGAGTTTACGTTGTATGCCAACTATGACAGCTCTACCAGAGCCGTTTCCGCACCATACGACAATCCCGCGCCGGCTACCTCCGCAGATGGTACTGATTCCTATACCGATTCGTCGGGTAACGTACTTGATGTGGGTACGGTGCTCTTTAAGGGTGTACCCAATGGGACCTATTACCTCAAGGAGACCAGCGTTCCTAGCCAAAGCAACTACGCAAACGATGAGACGTACATTGTTCTTGTGGGCAGCCCGGCTTTTGATGGCGTGGGGTCGGGCATACTGCACGACATTGATGAGGAAGACGTTAAGGCCCAAACTGGAACGGGAGATGGGGCTAGGGGATACGCCATCTTCCTGATTGACGGAGCTTCGGGCAGGGCGGTGGCGTCAACGGATATGGCTGAGGCTCCCAATATCGCAACGTTTGGAATCATGAACAAGTCGGTTCGTGAGCATAAGGTAATTCTTGCAAAGGTGGGCGAGGAGCTGGCGGCGCTCGAGGGCGCGATGTTCCGAGTGTTCCGTGCCGACATGACAGAAGTTGTTGGCCCAGACTATGACAACACCGACCATTGTTATAAATCCTTGGCATCCGGTGTGTACCTCATAGACACGCTGCCGGAGGGTAAATACTACGTTGTTGAGGTGGGGGCACCCACAAAGGAGGATGGTGAGTCCACGACGGACTACAACCAGAATGTGGGGAAGGTCTTTGAGCTTACTATCAACAGCGGGGGAGTTACGCAAAAGCTCATCAACGGCACCCAGCTTGTCAGCAACGATGCAACGACTGCGCAGCAGTACCTGTACTCGGTTGGACACAGCACATAGTTATTAAGGCCTGCACGGGGGGACAGTCCCCGCGCGCAGGCTCACGCCTCCTCTCCGCATGCCTTTTGGGTGAGTTGAAATCTGAACTGCAACACCGTTGCAGTTCAGATTTCAACTCACCCAGGTCTATGATTCAGTCCGAGTCTCGCATGTTGTGCTCAACGCTCGCGACTGTT
>JAUMWL010000184.1 GCA_030529665.1 Coriobacteriales bacterium | reverse complement strand
TATGACACACAACGAAGTAGTGGCATCCATGGCCGGCCTTTCCAAGAGCATACGACGCTACGCCGAGCTGGCCATACACAAGGGCGTGGCAATACGACCGGGACAGGAGCTGGTTATATCAGCACCTGTGGAACGTGCGGACTTTGCACGGCTGCTTACAAGCGAGGCCTATGCGGCAGGCGCGGGACATGTAACGCTCATGTGGTCGGACAGCCAGATTGCGCGCATGGAGTACGACCACATGGACGTGGAGTACTACAAGACGATTCCCTCCTGGAAGCGCGATCAGCTCAATTCCCTTGCGGAGCAAGGCGCCGCGTTTTTGTTTGTGGAAGGAACCGATCCGCAGGCACTCAAAGGAGTCGACCCGCTCAAGCCCGCAACGCGCGCCCGGTCCATGAGCGAGCAGTGCCGTGCGTATAGGGAGGGACTGGACTTTGGACGCAATGTTTGGTGCATAGTAGGTGCCCCCGTTGGAGCGTGGGCTACCACCGTGTTTCCGCAGCTCACAGAAGAGGAGGCCATATATAGGCTTTGGGTTGCCATACTCAACGCCGCACGGGCAGACGGAAAGGACCCGCGTTCTGAGTGGGAGCGACACAACGCCTCGTTTGAGAGAAACAAGCGACTGCTCAATGGCTATGCGTTTGACAGATTGCGTTATCACTCGTCAAACGGCACCGACTTTGAGCTGGGACTTACCAAGGGGCACGTTTGGGAAGGTGGTGCCGGTCGCACGGTTGACGGCGTGGTGTTCTTCCCCAACATTCCCACCGAAGAGGTGTTTACCTCACCCGATTGTCGTCGCGCACATGGCGTTGTTCACTCCGCCATGCCGCTTGTCCATGCCGGTAACATCGTTCGTGACTTTTGGCTGCGCTTTGAGAACGGGCGCGTGGTGGAATACGACGCCAAAGAGGGCAGAGACGTTCTGGAAAGCATTATCCAAACCGACGACAACTCTTGCCGTCTGGGCGAATGCGCGCTCATTGCCAAGGACACGCCCATCAGGCAGAGCGGCCTTTTGTTCTACGACACGCTGTATGACGAGAACGCAAGCTGTCACCTGGCGCTGGGAACCGGTTTTCCCGAATGCCTTGATGGCGGGCTAGACATGAGCAAGGAAGAGCTTTTGAGCCACGGTGTCAACCAAAGCCATACGCACGTGGACTTTATGATTGGCACCAATGACCTGCAGATTGTTGGGATAACACCCTCCGGCGAGGAGATACCCGTCTTTGAGGACGGATCCTGGGCCTGGGACAATCAGTAGGCCTTGTCCGCCAAGTGTTCCCACCAAAAAGAGCGGCCTCCATTACTGGAGACCGCTCTGCTTTTGCCTGGAGCGGGCGACGGGATTCGAACCCGCGGATACCAGCTTGGGAAGCTGGGGCCTTACCACTTGGCGACGCCCGCATGGTGTACGATTCTAGCATAGTGGGTACAAAAACTCACGCCAATGGACGCCCGTTTTTGCGAGCGAACACGATAAGTCCAGAGATACAAACTGACTGCGTGGCGATTCATCCAAGGTAGTGTATTCTAGAGTTTCCTTAATCGTTATGATTGCGGTTGTAACTGGCACTTTTTGGGGAGGACGGCGGCATGGGTATCTCAATTACACGCAGGAATCTGGTTGCGGGTGCTGCGGGACTCGCCCTCGCAGGATGCTCCGCCAATGTGGGCAAGACCAAGGACATTTCCACAGATGCGAGCGCAAAGAACCCCGTTAAATCCTTCGACATGCATGCAGATACCATCGACGCTCTCGGCATGACCAAGCGCATGCCCTATGCAAGTTTTGACGACAAGTACAGCGGGTCCCTCGCAAGCAACAACGCCCAAATTTCCGCAGACCGTATGGGGGGCGTCCAGTGGGTTCAGTGCTACGCCATATGGCTTCCAGACGACAACGGCGAGGGCGAATTCGAGACCGACATCTCTCACATAGAGTGGTATCGCGAAGGAGCGAAGTGGTTCAAGGAGCAGATGGAGCAGCTCAAAGACCAATTCCAGCAGGTGCGCAACTTCGCCGACATCCCTGCCATATTGGAAGCAGGTAAGGTCGCAGCCATCCTAACCGTGGAAAACGCCGCTTGCTTGGACGCCGGTCTGGACGTCGTAGACGAATTCGCCAATGATGGCGTTATAATCGCGGGCGTTACGTGGAACGGTCGCAACGTGCTGGGCAGCGGCAACACGCACCCCGACGAAGGCCTGACCAAGCTTGGCAGGCAATACATCGCCTCGCTCGAGGAGCACGGCATCGTGGTTGACGTATCGCATCTAAACGAGAAGGGCTTTTGGGACGTTGACAAGGTCGCGACAAGGCCATACATCGCCACCCACTCCAACGCCCGAGCCGTCTGCAATCACGAGCGCAACCTCACCGACGACCAGTTCAGGGCACTCGTATCCCATGGCGGCGTGGTAGGCCTCAACCTCCACGATGCCTTTGTCCACGAGGGCGGGCACGTCTACTCCTTTGACGAGCTGGCCGCCCACGTGGAGCACTGGCTCGACCTGGGCTTTGAGGACGCGATCGCCCTTGGAAGCGACCGCGATGGGGCGGACATTCCCACATGGATCGCCGACTGCGGCAGCCAAGGCTACCTGTTCGAGCGCTTCCGCGACCGACTGGGAGAGAAGATCGCACGTAAGCTCTTCTTTGATAATGCCATGCGGTTCGTTGAGAGCTATAGCGAGGCGTAGTGCCCTGGTGGGTTGAATGCTGCCAATGTGCAGCGCGGTGTGGCGCCTTCGCTAATTTAACGTTGCACACGCCAGCGAGCCTCAGCTGAAAGTCGATTCGGTCTGACTCTCCCTGGGCTGGCAGTTCCTTCGCTGTCTCGGCGGTTTTTGGCGGCATCGGTGGCGGGCATACAGCCGCAACCCGCGAACTTGCGCTTGATCTTGCGTGCTAGAAAGACCATCGAGTAGCTCTTGCCCGAGCCCTGCGTGTGCCAGAACACGCCGAGGTACTGGTGGTTGCGCGCGAGGATCTTCGCCACGGTCGGCCCCGAGTGGTCGAACAGGATGAAGTTCTCAAACAGGTCCATAAACGCTCGCTTGCCGCACATGCCCCGAAGCATCGTCTTCAGGTCCACCAAGCCGGGCATTCCCTCAGCGAGGCGCTTCCACTCATGGAAGAACTCGTACTTGCTGCCGAGCGTCTCGTCCACGGCGGTGACGTAGAATGCGAGCTTCCCCGTGAACTCAGGCTTGAAGTCCTCATTCTTTAGCTCGATAACCACGTAGCAGCGCAGCTTGAGGTTGTAGAACAGGAGATCGATGTAGAAGTCGGTATCGCCGACCTCCAGATGGTACTGACGACCGACGAAAGCAAAGCCTGTCCCTAGCTCGAGGAGCGTGCTAGTAACGTTCTGAATCATCTGCTCCTCGATGTCGTGCTCTACGTAGCTCTGTCGCGCCGTAATGAAGTCGAAGAGGTACGAGTCTTTGAGCTGCTGCTGTGCAAGCTCGCTCTGCGGGTCGGGCAACGTACGGGAGAAGTTGGATACATTGCCCGATAGTACTTGGCGCTCATACAGGCGCATGTCAATCTGGTGGTCGAGCACAACCTGTGACCAACCGTTTTCGATGGTTGCGAGCCGATACCACTCACGGCGCTCACCTGGCTCGGTCTTATCGAGCAACTTGACTATGTGCCCCCACGGAATTTTGCAATAGCCATTGCAAAATTCAGCATCCACTTCACGAGCGAATTTGGCCATATACCGAAGATTGCGCGCACTCATGCCCTTGATGCCCTTGATGCCCGTGAATGCCGTGCGGATATCCTTGGAAAGAGAATCGATGTAGCCAGTACCGTACCCGCGTTCCTTGTTAAGATGGCCACCTATGCGCCAGTACATGCCAATGACGCTCGTGCCTGCCTGTGATGCCACTTGGCTGCGCGTCTGCACAATCTCGTGCTTGATCTGCTCTAGAAGTTCGATGTAATCAGTGTTGTTTGCCAGCATTTTCCACCTCTTCTCAATTGTGCGGCAGCCGCTGCACAAACCCATCCGGGATTTGGTCAATCGTATCACGGGCACTGGACAACAACTCACACCTCAATCTCACCTGACATGAGCTTGGGCAGCAGGCGGTCGCGAGCCGCTCGAAGGCACTCACTCTATTCCATGAGGACGTCGATGCACCTGAAGTTGGATTGACGGCATCTTCGAATTGCTGCTGGAGCTCTATGGTAGGTACCGTCATATCGGTATAGCCGAGAGCCTCTGGCTTGAGGTGCTTGATTTTGGTTCCGTTGGCAAGTGGTGAGAGCAATCGTGATACGTCGCCATATCGGCACGTGCAGTACAGATAGGCGCGGGTTCCGCTCTTCAGGCGCAGGCAGGCAAGATCCATGGAAGGTATCGACCCCTGGGCATAGTGCGGAATGCGCGCCACGTATCCAGCGAGTCCTGCCGTCTGCTCGGTCAAGGCCATGACGACGTCGTTTGTGCCCAACACCTGTTCTGCCTTGTATGCCCCGGCATAGCCGGAGGCTTTAGTAGCGCCGCGTAGCGGCTCGTGACTCATGCGGCAAAGCCGCAGCGGCCGGGTGGCTGTTGCCGTCAATGCCCCCACGTGTGGGCTCCTCGCCCTACTCTATCCTGCTGCCTTCCTCCTGGCGCTGTGTGTAGCTGCGCACCACCGCCTCGTTAAGGCCGTTTGCTCACGTAGTATCCCCGCGCCCAAAACGTCCTGTCCCTGCCGGTCCTCGACCCCCGCTAGGGGTGATGGTCGAACAGGACCGGGGCGCCCTTCCCCTTGAGGTGGCCCATCACCTCGGGCACGCTGTGCTTCGGCGCTATCCGCAGGCACATGTGCACGTGGTCCGTGCAGACGCCGCCCCCGGCACCTCCACGCCGTCCTTCGCCTCGACCAGCCGCCCCGGCACGCCTCCCGCCTCCATCCTCACGTCCCCGCACGGCGCCTTCCGCCCGCACTTCGGCATGAGCACGATGTGGTACGCGCGGTCCCACCGCGTGTGCGCCAGACTATCGCTGTCGTCCGTCTCGGCCCCCGTTCCTGGGAGCAGGCCGTTGCCCGCGGCGCTCCCATCGTAGGACGGGGG
>JAUMWL010000183.1 GCA_030529665.1 Coriobacteriales bacterium | reverse complement strand
ATGCCCTTGCCCAGGCCGCCGTCTGTCCCCACGCGTCCCCCTGTGTCCCCACGTGCCCCCGTCCGAAGACCCGAACAAAGCGTACCGGCTAAATTGCATCATTATTCTAACCTATAAGGTGCCGTCGGAGACGCCGTAGGACGGCATGTGCCGCTTGTGCTACCCTTGGTTTCACAAGTATTAGTGCCATCTAGCTGGCCTTACGCTCGCCATGCCTCTTGGCTTTTCCAATGGCTGAGGTTTCGCGAGGTCGGCGTAACGGCTCAGGGAGTGACGTTTCATGCAAAGCGAGAAGATTGACTACAGCCTGCCTGCAGAGGTGATCGTCACCCTGCTGCCTCCCATGCTCACCGTGAGGCAGGCGGAGGGTACGGGTGTCGCGAGCGCGCGCATGCTCCGCAAGATGTGCGCCTCCGGCGACATCAGTGCCACGAAGGTGGGCTCCGACTGGCGCATCGCCCGCGACCCGTTCTTCAGGCAGTTCGGCCTGGTCGACCACCAGTGACCTTCTTGCAATCACCAATGTGTCTGGAGCATACTATGCGAGTCATATTCGTCGCTGGAGCGAAACTCGAAAGGCGTGTCGTCGGCAAGCGCGCCATGCTTCGGCAGGACCACGGTGCGGGAGCCCGTCTTTGGGCACAACCGGTTCGTAGCTCGCGCCCATACCATCGGGCATCAAGCGACGAATGTCTGCCGCTGGGGGCAGACAAGGCCACTATCGGAGGGCCTGGGCGCGGAATCACGTCGCTCCTCCGTCACGCGGAGAGTACCGCACGAGACCCAGAAACACCGCACTCCCATGGCGCACGCCGCGCGACGACAAGCGTGTCACGATACCCTCCTCTCCAGACGCATCGAGAACGTGGCCTCCACACGAACGGAGGTAGCAGTGAGTAGCAAACACGCAGCTGAAACGAAACAGGTGGAGATTCCCTCTCGCCGCGCCCGCCCTTGCAGCACGCGCGGCACATGAGTGCTATCATTGCGTCCCAGAGGTGGGCCTTCTGGTCCGTCCTTTTCGTCGCTCCGCCCGTGGCCGGGACGTCGGCATGGAGATCCGCGCAAGCGGTGTCGGCTCCCTTGGTGGCTATGGGCGGCCTTTTTTGCCTACGGTGGCATCGCCATCAACATCTACACACCTCCCTACGCCATGCGGCGGCTGGGCGCGCGACGTACTGGGGGGATAAGTTGGCTCATCCAGCTCATCTGGCTTACCTGTCCCATCCACGTGAGGGGGCTCACTAGGGTGGGGCAGGCAATACCGCCATCGGCAGCGTGCCCACAACCCCGTTCATGCCAGTTGGTTTTAGAATGCCGGAGTAGGTATGAGTGAGGTCCGCAGCGGGTTGAGCTGGAAGCCAAGCAGTGCCTCCGGAGCCTTTTGGCTCAATGCCGTATATCGTCGATCTCCCAACCGTTAATGGCGTCCTTGCCAAACTCGTACGTCTCCGACCTCACCGCGACGCACAGCAGTTTTCGCGGCCTGCTCAGACCGACGTAGACGACCTTCCTGCAGTACCTGTGGAGGTCCGAAATCCTCGTCTTCCTTCCGACTCCGCACATCTGCAGGACGCGCTTAATGTCCGAGGCCCCGTGGGTCTCGGTCTCCAGATAGAGCGTTGCATCGTGAGTCTCCCCCTTGACGCCGTGCACGGTGTCGAACTCTATCCGAACTCCGGTGGGGGAATCGACGTAGACGTTCTGGTTGGGCGCGTAGCAACCGTCTCCCTCGATGCGCTCCATGAAATACGGAGGCAGCTTGCCGAGCAGATCATCGCAGCGAGCCGGGCCCGCCCAGTCTGCCAGCATGCAACGGACCTCGTGGTCCACCTTTCCTGGATCCTCGCCGCCAGAGGCTGACAGCTCGAGCATGCGATCATAATACCAATCGCCGAGCAGCCCACGAATGAACGCGGGCGTTATCTTCATTCCGGACCTCGTCTCCCTGACGCCCGCATGCCAAAGCATCTCGCACAGGAGTCTGCGCACGGCAGGTTCGGCTCGGTAGACAGCCCCGGAGGCGAGGTGCCTGTCCACCTCCGCGACCATGTCCCAGTAACCGGGCCGCCTCACCCTCCTCGTCTTGCCAAAGCCGTCCCAATAGCTGCCCACGCTCGTTCCCTTGGTGTCGGCGCTTCCTATAAAGCCGATCGCTTTGACCACCGCATCCGGAGTATCGAGACCCCTCTCTTTCAGGATGGCGGCAAAGCGCGCTGGAACTCCCCCTATCGAGCTCTCGTCATACACAATGAGAACCGGTGCCAGGCCCTTCTCGCCGCATGCCGAGACGATTCTGGACCCGTCGACCCTCAGGGGTGAGAGCACGTCCGCTATCCGCTGCCCGTAGCGGTTCGAGCCGCTGATCTTGCACGAGTTCGGCCCGGCTACCCAGTCCGTAGTTCCGTCACGATACGATGCATAAATAGCCTGGTCGGGGTCGCCTATGCACATGACGTGGCACCCCACCGCGCCGAACACCGCGCCGATGATGGCACGCTGCTCCTGGTCGCAGTCCTGGTACTCGTCGACGAACACGTAGGGAAATCTCGCCCTCAGGAGCGCGGCATAATCTCCGGGCATCTCATCGAGGGCCTTGCTAGCATATCGATACGCGTCAGCATAGCGAATCACGCCGCCCTCACTGAGCAGGCGATTGACCGACCTTGCGAACTGGATGGCCGATGGGGCTTGTGGTCTGGCAATCGTCTTTCCCCTACCGACCAAGGCGCCGGAGTCATCAACATTCAGGGTGCCAATCACTCCGCACTCGTCAAGCCCCCTGCCGGAACGCCTGCTATGGTTCCTGATGAGGGCCATCAACTCATGGCAGCCCTCCGCGCGTATGGCTCGATAGAGCATTTCGTTGAAGGTGTCGTCATCTACCGGTCGCACCGATACGCCATACCGCCACATGAAATACGGAGCGACAAGGAACCTGTCGACAAACGACTGAATCGTGCCCACGTAGTTCGGATGCCCCAGCAACCGACTCGCGTGTGAGGGGAATCGCGACCCTATCTCGTCCACGGCCACGTTCGTGTGCGAGAGCACGCAGGCTCCGACCCCTCCCTCCAAGGGCATCCTATCGGCCAGCAGCTTTAGCTTCGCAAGAAGCACAGTCGTCTTGCCGCTGCCGGGGCACGCCACGACGTCAACCGTCTCCCACCTTCGGATTACCGCCCTCGCCTCGTCGTCGAAATGACGCCCCTTGGGAAGGAGCAACCTCTCCACACCCTCGATTTCGGCATCCGAGATTGACAGGTCAGCCATCCGTCTGCTCCGTGATCAGTTGGAGTCCGCAAGCGTGTCGTATGGCGTTCACCAGATATCTGATGTAGGGGTCTTCCTCCAGCTCTTGCTTAACCTTGTTCGTCTTGGAGTCATCGGACGACGCACGGAGAATGTCGAGGTCGAACATGTACTCACGCCCACGTCCAGCAGGGACATCAGACGCATCGAACCTCATCGCCGCAGCCAGGCACTGGGCGACCATGGCCTTGAGCTTGCTCTTGCCGCCCCTATCGAGCATCGTGTCGTATATCCGATATGCCCGCTCCTCGTCGCTGTCGAGCGACTGGATGTCCTCCCAAGCTTTCTTTGCGCTTTCGTCTGCGCCTCTGATCTTCTCCGCGTCCAGCGGGTTGGCGTCACTATTGCGAATCTTCTTCGCATAGTGGATGGCCTTCAGCAAGTCCTCGCTCAGACAGCTCAAGGCAAGGCAGTACTCGAGCGTCCACCTTGGAGAGACGAAGGCCTTTATATCCGTCCCGCCGCAATGTGTTCTGTAGTATTCCTCTTTTCTCGCAACGGCTTGACGTGACTCCTGAGGCTTGGCTCTGAAATGGCGCTCCTTGGTTTTCTCGTCCACATCATAGGGCTTGACGTCGCAGTCGGTCACCACGGACACCGGCACCCCCATCGGCCTTCCGTCAGCCCGCGACATGATGCCCGCGTAGCGCAGGAAGGCCGTGCTCCCTACGTTCACGATGGAGACGCCATACCTCTCGAGCGGGCAGCCGATGGCTTCGGCCAAGGCGGGCATCAGTATGTTCTCCGCGTCTCCCTCGACCATGATGACCCCCTTGGCGAAGAAGAGGTTGGCCTTCGTCGCGTCGAGGAACCGCTGCAGAAAGAGGTAGTCCCCAGGGCTAAGCTTCGTCCTACCCGGAGCCATGTCAAAGCCCCCACCGCCCTTCAGAAGTATCAAGCTCTTGAGATTGATCTTGGAAGCGAGCACCGGGCTGTGCGTCGTGATGATGACCTGAGAGCCGTGGTCGCCATAGTCCCTCTGCAGAAACTCTATGAGCCGGAGCTGCGCCTGCGGATGAAGGTGGGCCTCGAGCTCCTCGACGAGCGCGGTCCTCATGCCACCCTCCTCGCTTGCCTTCAGGAGAAGCAACTCAGCCGCCATGAACAGCAGGTTGAGCTCCCCGAGCCCCGGGTTTGCCTCGCCGACCGTGAGCGAGAGGCCCTCGAGTATGGACCTCAGCTGGGCATCCAGGACCCGTATGCTCGCCTCACGGTTGTCCGCACTCCCGTGGAAGGCGCTCAGGTTTGACCTTATGGTGCCCATGACCTCCTTGCCGGAGGGGTTCTCGGAGAAGTATCTTTCGATTTCCTTGTTCGCTCCGTCGAATGCCGCCACCATAGGGTGACCATCCCGATCCCTGAATGCGGGGTGGCTCAGGAGAATCTGCGAGAGGCGGGACCTTCGGCCCGCGCCCATCTCCCTCTCAGCATCCCGCAAGGGCTTGAGATATACGACCCTGAGCAGTTCTCGAGCCCTCCCGTCGAGCTTCGCCCCATCACTTCTGTCACCGACGCGGAGGTCGGTGAACACTCTGTTGCCCTCTCGCCACGCGCGGTAGTAGAGTCGCAGGGAGTAGCATGCCTCTTCGCCTTGTCCCTCGACCGTGAGGTACTCGATGAAGTTCTTCGCCTCGTTGGCACCCAGGTCGGCGATGACGCACTCTATCCTGAGCTCACGCGCGGAGACCCCGTCCGCCCGGACGTTGAAGTCGTCCTCCGTCGGCCTGACGAACTCGCCGCTCTGCGTGAGCAGCACGTACCTCATCGCGTCGACGACCGTGGTCTTGCCCGAGCCGTTCTCCCCGA
>JAUMWL010000182.1 GCA_030529665.1 Coriobacteriales bacterium | reverse complement strand
TTCGTATTCTGGTGCGCCGTGAGGGATTCGAACCCCCGACCTCATGATTCGTAGTACTGGGCCATAAGCTGCGCGTTCTTTCCTCCCATCATTACGAACAAGGTCCCGATGGAGATGACGGCCGCCATGAAGCAGGCGAGTCCCATGCGCCAGTCGAAGACGAAGAGCAAAACGAGCAGGGTGACGAACATTGCCGCCGTGCCCGTGATGTCGGCGAGGTTGTGGGCGAGCAGCGTCTCGGTCTGGGCGGCCGCTCCGTCGATACGACGCCTGAGCAGGCCAGACGCATGCGTGTCGAAGTAGCCAAGCGGCGCCTTGGCAAGATGGGCCATGCAGCGCTTTCGGATGTTGGTTGCCGTACGGAATGCGGCGAGGTGCGTGCACATGAGCGCGCAGAAGTACACCACGATACCCAAAACCGCAAAGCCGAAGGCGGCCCATCCATAGCCAGAGATGGAGTGAGCCTCCTTCCAGTTGGGGGCTACGGCAACAAGATCGCGCACCACGAGCCAGATGCACACATAGGGGACCATGTTGACCGCCATCGCCACGGCCGAAAGCACGCATCCCACATAGGTGAGCCCCCTTCGGTCGCCTGCAAAGTCGAGCAAACGCGAGACGGTTCCCTTTCCCTTATCCCTCTCTTCTTGAGCCATAAGACCTCCGTTCCACAAGTGACATTGATGAAATGTTAGCATAAGTAAACTTATAGAACGGTAAAAGTTAGCCAAGGATAATTATGGTAGAGCAAAGAGTCAGACCTCGTTTTCGTCTATAGGATCTCTGGAGGCCTTTGACTATGACGGGCGCGGCGACTCGGTGCGCTACGAACGCGTCGAGCTCATACTGCACACCAATGACCACGGCAACGTCGTACCTGCCGATTCAGTAGTGGGGCCTTGCTTATTGACGCAGTTCAAGTCGCTTAAGCAAGTCCTCGCAATGTTCCTGCACTGCTGCCAGCAAGGGTGTGACCGTGCAGTGCTACCAGGACCGCCACTTCGACTCCGACTACCTCACGGCGCGCAAGGTCATGGAGTCTGGCAAGCTGGGCAAGGTCTTCGAGATTGCGACCCACTACGACTACTGGCGCGAGGCCTTCTTGGAGTATGCTCGCGAAGGTCGCCGTGGACGGCATGCTGGCATGCGGGGGTGCGTAACGTTGCAACGAGTCCCGGACAACATTTATTAGGGAACCCGTGCGGAAAGCTGGAGGGCGGTCTCCTCGGCAAAGTCGTATTGTTGCATGTACTGACCAACGTAGCTGCGCGCCGCCTGCGCATCCCCTTCCAGATATCGATAGTAGTCACAGTCCAGCAGGCCCGTGATCACGCGCATGCCGCCCTTGCCGTCGCGCTCCACCACGCCGGGAACGCCGAGCCCCTCGAAGGTGGAGGCGATGTCGGAAAGAAGGGTGCGCACCATGCTCTTTTGCGACGCCCCCGCACGTCGGTCGGGCCAAAGGGCTCCCACCACCATGTCGTAGGTGCAGGTGGCGCCGCAGCGGTCCACCAGGTAGGCAAAGAGCTCCTTGGACTTGGAGCGTGCGAACCGCACGGGTCGTCCGTCCACCTGAACCTCAAACGCACCGAAGCAATGTACCTCCACGGGCTGCGCCTTCGTCTTTTGTGGCTGATAGCGCAGGTGTTCCAGGGCGTCTTTCACGCTTGCCTTCGTCATGGGCTTGAGCAAGTACCCGCTCGCATGCACGCCGAAGGCCTCGACCGCGTACTTCTCGAAGCTCGTCACAAACACGATGTTCACGCATGGGTTCTGTTTCTGCATAGAGCACGCAAGGTCCAGCCCGCCCATCCTGGGCATCTCGATGTCCAAAAACGCCACGTCGACGGGCTTCTCCGCAGCTATGCGCAGGGCCTCGTCGGGATTCGTTGTGCCAAGGTGCTCTCCCTGTGGGTCAACCTGAGCCAGGATTCGCAGCATCATGTCAATGACGAGCTGTCGGTCGTCAACCGTTATGGTGCGCATGCTACCGCCGCCCTTCCTCGCGTGGTACGAGCACGCATGCCCAGCCGCCGTCTTCGCCAAACCTAGCCGTTAGGCTACCGCCGTAAACGCTGAGTCGCCTTTCGACGCTTTGCAGTCCTACGCCATTATGGGCTTTTTGCTGCTTGCCGTCCACTTCGGAACTGTTCCCTCCGAGGCCGTTGTCTTCCACCACCACGCGTACGAATCGCCCGCGGTCTTCCGTGGAAAGGCGAACCCATCCCAACCCGTCTTCTCTGGCAAGTGCACCGTGCTTAATGGCATTCTCCACAAGCGGCTGAACCGTAAGGGGAGGAATGGTGAACGGCTTGGCCGCAAGGTCGTATTCCATAACGAAGACCCGTGCGGGGTCGGCTTGCTCGAGCGCCACGTATTGGCGAATATGGGAAAGCTCCTTCTCGAAGGGAATGGGTTCGTCGCTGGAGAGCGCGTCGATGTTGCCGCGCAGGTATCCCGAGAGGTCCGCTATTGCCTCGGCGGCAGCATCGGGGTCGGTATAACAGAGCGAGGATATGGATGTGAGGGTATTGAACACAAAGTGCGGGCTCATTTGCTCTGCGAACACCTTGGACTGGGCGCACTCCACCTCCAGCTCCCTGCGGGCAAGTTCCTCCTCGTTTTTCCTCTGCAGGAGGAGGCAAGCCACGCAGAGACTTATGGTATACGCCACATCCAGGGTAACTATGCCGCAAACAAGAGAATCGACGGCACTGGCGATGGCACACGGCCCTATGGACCAACCGACGAGAGTGGAAGAGAGCGGAACCAATCGACCAGCCAATCGGATGCGACCGTCCGAATCCGTGAGCACGCAGGCAGCAAACGCGCATGCCGAACACGCATCAAGGACTATTGCAAAACAGAACAAGAACTTGGGCTGCTCGAGTCCAGAGAGCATGAAGATGTTGGCTGCAACCCTGCATACGAGTGCGCCCGCGTGGAGCAACGCAGCGGCCAAAAGACGCTCGCGCGTCCCGTGCTCTTTGCCCTCGGTCACAAGACGCCAGAACACAAGAGCCATCATAGCCAGGGCGCATGTGTCCAACGCAATGTTTATGGAGGCGGAGTGGACCATGACTACCCCAGAACTTCCTCTATTGTCTTCCAGATGGAGCGCGCCTTTGCTGTGCCAACGGCCTGCGCGAAGAAGCCCGATACATATACCAATGCAAGGATCAGGGAGAGCGCCCCATATACCATAGAGTCGGGAGCGAGCGCCCCAAGAAGAACCGTTGGAATCGAGAGCACGGCTTCAAGCAGGGCAATCCACATGAGAAAGGTGCGGAGTCGGAGGAGTGATTTGTGGCGCCGCACAGGCTCGCCAAGGGAATCGAGGTACTCCGCAAAGCCCCCGGCCAGCTGCGCAAGCGCTATGAGCGGCGTGACGTCCTTCAGTGTCGCAACGACTTGATCGGCGCTTTGCAGAACCAAGCTCGCCACCCCAGTCGCCTCAAGCGTGCTTGCCACGCTATGGGTTACGAAGTACGCAAAGGTCAAGCAAAAGCTCACCAGATACCAACAAGACGCGCGGCCAAAGTGCACGCTTACGCCCTTGAGGTCGCCAACGACCGAAACGATTTCCACCCAAGCTACCATGCGGGCAACAAACGCAATCGTCGTGAAAACGAGGGCCGTGCCGTGACCCATGTCGTAGCTGCCTGTCACAGATGCCACGGCATCGCTGACGACAAGGCCTGCGAGGAGGAGCACTTGGCATATGAGCTGTACAAGTAGGCTCTGCCAGATTCGTTGAAAACCCTGTGTAGACACGGTCCCTGTCATTGCCCGCCTCCTCTGCAGTCACCGCATGCCGTTTGCAACGGGCACAAGTATATGCGTACGCTGCACCAAATGTGCACCACAGGACGTACGAGGTTCGTGGTGCGGATTTGGTGCGCTTTCTGATCCATCCTGTTTGCCGTATTGGTACATGCCGAAGATAGGGGTCATATGAGACGAAAACTCACAGTATTGTTGGCATTGATGGCGCTTGCCATCACACTGCTGCCTGCTTGTGGCTCGCAGCAGGGCACGGGTGGCGATGCCGCTGGCGATGCCAACGACCAAGTAGCGTATACCGAGTCCGAGCTGGAGCTTGTCTCCTCCGACGAGTCGGCGCCCAAGACGCTTTCCGTTCGCTTCTACGAGGACGCGCCCAGCGTGCCCTATATCGGACTTGCACAGTACATGGACCTCGTCTTCGGCGACAAGGCAACAGTCGAGGTCGTGGATGGCGTGGCTACGATTACCTCCACCGATGGCGGCAAGGCGGTTGTGGACGATGCTGCGGATACGCTCACGTCCGACAGCTGGGGCACATTCCACAACTACATCGAGCCTATGAAAGAGGGCAAGGTCCAGGGCCTCATCGATTTTGGCGCACCGTTTATGCGCATAGCCTCGCTCGATTACGAGGAGCAGTCCGAGCCCGTGGTGTTCGATTTCGCTCAGTACAATATCAATCTGCACGTTGATCAGGATGACGTTTACTTGCCCATTGCCACAGCCTCCGACTTCATGTCCGACACGGGCATGAACAACCTTGCCTACAATGGAGAGAAACTCGCCCTCTTGCGTGGCTACACCGACCAGGCCATAATGCTCGACTCCACTTGGTACGCCTCCATGGTCGACGGTAAGCCTCGAGCGCAGGATATGGTGGACTTCGCCTACAACGAGCTTTGCTTTGCTATGGATACGCTCTATAGCTGCTCGGGTAAGGGCGCCATCGACGAGGACGTCAGTGCAAAGGGCTTCGATGCCACGCTCTCGAGCAGGGACGAATATACGAAGCGCATCCAAGAGCTTCTCAAGTCTACGGATAAGGTCGAGTATGCCATGGGTCTTGAGCTTCTTGGCTATTGTGTTTACAACGGTCACGTCGGCATGGTGGACAGTCCCTTCCAGGGAACCGCTGCATCTCAGAACGAGGCGCTCGGTGCGCAGATGGAGCAAATTAGGAACGAGCTCTGGCCACTTGTCGAGAAGCTTGGCTATTCGCAGTACATGCAGCAGATGTCCATGCGGCAAGCCAAGGAGGCGCAGCAGCAACGCGACCAGATTTGGACGGATGGGGAGAGCTACCACGAGCAAGGCGATACCGCCGTCATCTCGCTCGACAGCTACTTTAGATTCGACGAGGAGGGTT
>JAUMWL010000181.1 GCA_030529665.1 Coriobacteriales bacterium | reverse complement strand
GGAGGCCTCATAGGGCGAAACTTTGAGCAGCTCTCGGCCATGGGGCAGTTCCTCGACCGGGCACAGCATTTGGTGCTGCCCATTGTTACCTTGGTGGTAGTATCCATTGGCTCGCTCATGCGCTACACGCGTACCAACATGCTCGAGGTTCTGTCGGCAGACTACATTCGTACCGCGCGTGCCAAGGGCCTGCCCGAGAGCAAGGTAATCTATCACCACGCGTTCCGCAACACGCTTATTCCACTGGTCACGATGCTTGGCGGCTCGCTGCCAGGCCTCTTTGCAGGTGCCCTCATAACCGAGACGCTGTATTCCATTCCAGGCATCGGCTATGTGAGTTTCCAGTCCATGGTGGCGGGAGACATTCCCTTCTCCATGTTCTACTTGGTCTTTATGGCCATCCTCACGCTCTTGGGCAACCTCATATCCGACATTCTCTACGCAGTGGTCGACCCGCGCGTACGCATAGGGTAGGGGGTGCGCAATGGCAAAGCAAGAAGACACCAACCAAATGATCGAGGACGTGCTCAGCAAGGAGGCCGACGCCCAGGAGGCCTCGGAGGAATACTCCCTCAACGACGACCGACGGGTAAAGACCCTCTCGCCCACGGCCCTGGTTATGAAGCGGTTCCTGCGCAATCGCGTGGCTGTTTCGGGCCTCATTATCCTTACCTTTATGTTTCTGTTCTCCTTTGTGGGCGGCATGATAAGTCCCTACAAGGAGGACCAGATCTTCTATCGCTACGACGAGCAAAACAAGCAATGGGCAGCCGTTGCGGAAAACACCGAGCTGCGCTACATCACCAAAAACGACGATGACTTTCCTTCCGTGGCGCGTGCCAAGTTTGTGCTTGCCATTAAGCAGGGAGCCGACAGCTTTGAGTCGCAGGGCACCACATATACGTACGAGCAGATAGGCGACGAGCTGTACAAGCTGTACGTTGAGGGAAACGACGAGCCCGTGGCACTTGCAACCTACGACACGGTTAGCTCTTCCACAGAAGGCGAGCAGCTCGACTTTGAGTTCCAAGAGGCTGTGCTTACGGCGGTCGCGCAGGGCAAGCACTCCTTCAAATACGATGGCACCACATACAAGGTTGACGATGCCGGCACCGTTTTGGACGGCGACGAGGAAGTTGCCTATGCCAGCCGCTATGTGGTGCAGCCGCTCATGAAGGACGTGTTCCTCACGCGTGAGTTTAAGGAAAGCCTCATTTCGGCCATCGATGCGGGCGACGAGGAGTTTACGTATACGGACGAGGAGGGCAACGAGGTAACCTATACCCTCAAGTTCGATGCTGCCAAAAACAGCTGGGCAGTTATGCAAAGCGAGTCCACCAAGGTGTTTGACACCTATTCGGCACCGAGTCCCGCTCATCCCTTGGGAACCGACCGCAATGGCATGGACATGCTCACTCGCCTTATGTACGGTGGCCGCGTGTCTTTGTACATTGGTTTTATCGTCGTGTTTATAGAGTCGATCATCGGTGTTATTTTGGGCGGAATCTCGGGCTACCGGGGTGGCTGGGTAGACAACCTCATCATGCGCATAGTGGACGTGTTCTACTGCATACCTTCCATGCCGATCATCATTATTCTTGGTGCGGCCATGGACGCGCTGCGCGTGGATCCGCAGATTCGCATGCTCTACCTTATGCTGCTGCTCGGCTTCCTTGGATGGCCCAGCATCGCACGACTCGTGCGCGGCCAGATTTTGTCGCTGCGTGAGCAGGAGTTTATGACGGCAACCGAGGCCACGGGCATCCGCGCAAGTCGACGGATCTTCCGCCACCTCATCCCCAACGTGATTCCACAGCTCATCGTTACCATGACCATGAGCCTGGGCTCCACCATCATTACCGAGGCCACGCTCTCGTTCCTTGGCTTGGGCGTCAAGTTCCCGTTCGCTTCGTGGGGTAACATCATCAACGACGTAAACGACACCTACGTGCTTACCAACTATTGGTTCATCTGGATTCCTGCAGGCTTCTGCCTGTTGGCAACCGTACTGGCCTTCAACTTGGTGGGCGATGGCCTGCGCGACGCCTTCGACCCCAAGATGAACCGGTAAGGAGGCGGCAATGGCAAAGAAAAACAACGGCTATCTAAGCGCGCGGGAGTCGCGGGCAATCTCGAAGGCGAACCGCAAGATTACCAGCCAGATGGAAAAGAAATGGAAGCGCAAGGGTGTGCCCGAGTCCGAGTACGCCACGCGGATGCACGATTCCTCCAATGCGGTTGAGTTCGACGACCTCCACACCTACTTCTTTACCGACAACGGCACCGTAAAGAGCGTTGACGGCGTGAGCTTTAACGTTCCCCAAGGCAAGGTAATAGGCGTGGTGGGAGAGTCCGGCTGCGGCAAGTCCGTTACCTCGCTCTCGCTCATGCAGCTGCTGCAGCGTCCGCAGGGACAGATCGTCTCGGGCGAGATCCGCCTCAACATGGGCGATGGTCGCGCCTACGACGTCACAAAGATGACGCAGGAGACCATGCAACATTTGCGCGGCAACTACATCTCCATGATCTTCCAGGAGCCCATGACCAGCCTCAACCCGGTGTTTCGAATTGGCGATCAGGTGGATGAGGTCATCGCGCTTCATGACGGCGAGAACAAGACGCCCGAAGAGGTTCGCGCCCGCACCATAGAGGCCATAAAGATGGTGGGCATCGCAAACGCCGAGGGCGTTGCCGACATGTTCCCGCACGAGCTTTCGGGCGGCATGCGCCAGCGCATCATGATAGCCATGGCCCTTGCGTGCAACCCAAAGATCATCATTGCGGACGAGCCTACCACCGCCCTGGACGTAACCATTCAGGCGCAGATCCTGGACTTGCTGCGCAACCTCAAGGACAAGATCAACTCCTCCATCATGCTCATCACCCACGACCTCGGCGTAATTGCCGAGATGGCCGACTACGTGGTGGTCATGTATGCTGGACGCGTGGTGGAGAAGGGCACGGCCGAGGACATTTTCCACAGTCCCGCGCACCCCTATACCATTGGCCTCATGGCAAGCAAGCCAGTAGTGGGGCGCAAGGTGGACAAGCTCTTCTCCATTCCCGGCAAGGTGCCTAACCCCATCAACATGCCCAGCTACTGCTATTTCCGCGACCGCTGCGACCGCTGCTTGGAGTGCTGCAACGGCGCTTATCCCAACGAGATCAGCATTAGCGACACTCACAAGGTAAGCTGCTATCGCTTCTACGACGAGTATCGCGCGCAGGCCATGGCCGACGGCAAGAACGACATGAGCGAATTTGGCATGGGAGAGGTGAGCGCATGAAAAAGCACACCCAACAGATCGCGGAGCCGCAGGACAAGCTCGTCTACGATCCCGAGTACATCCTCATGGTGCGAAACCTCAAAAAGTACTTCCCCATAAAGGGCGGTATGATGAACCGCGTGGTGGGAAACGTTAAGGCCGTGGATGGCGTTACCTTTAACCTCAAGCGTGGCACCACCATGGGTCTTGTGGGCGAGTCCGGCTGCGGCAAGACGACCACGGGTCGCACCATCCTGCGTCTTTCGGGCGAGAAGACCGGCGGAGACGTGCTCTTTAACGGTCGCGAGGTGTATGACATGCCGCGCGAGGAGCTGCGCAACCTGCGCACAAAGATGCAGATCATCTTCCAGGACCCGTTCTCGAGCCTGTCGCCCCGCCTGCCCATCTCCGAGATCATTGGCGAGGCGGTGCGCGAGCACGGCCTCGTGCCTCGCAACGAGCTGGATGCCTACGTGGACGAGATAATGGACCAGTGCGGCTTGCAATCCTTCCAAAAGGAGCGCTACCCGCACGAGTTCTCGGGCGGACAGCGTCAGCGCATTTGCATTGCACGCGCCTTGGCCCTCAACCCCGAGTTCGTTGTGTGCGACGAGCCCGTGTCGGCACTCGACGTGTCCATTCAGGCACAGATCATCAACCTGCTTTGCGACCTGCAAGAGAAGCGCAACCTCACGTACCTCTTCATCAGCCACGACCTTTCGGTGGTGGAGCACATCTCCGATTCCGTGGGCGTCATGTATTTGGGCAACCTGGTGGAATATGGCTCAAAGCGGGACATCTACGCCAACCCGCTGCATCCCTACACCGAGGCGCTCTTCTCGGCGATTCCCATTCCGGATCCCGACGTAAAGATGAACCGCATTGTGCTGGAGGGCTCGATTCCCTCTCCGGCGAACCCGCCCGAGGGATGCAAGTTCCACACGCGCTGCAGCAAGTGCATGGAGTGCTGCAAGCACGAGGTGCCCAAGCAGCGTGAGGTGGAGCCGGGGCACTTTGTGGCATGCCACCTGTACGACGACGTGACGAGCAGGCTCAACGCGCAGGCAGCTGCAGGTACGGAGGCCTAGCGTGGCGGGGCGGCGCATGCATGGGGCGGCAGATGCTCGCGATGACGGACGTACCGTTGCCGACATGACTGGCGTGGGCGATGGCTTGCGCGTGAGCGACCTGTTTGGCGCCCACCGCAGCCAGCGCGACGTGAGTGGCATCCCACAGCGAAACGTCCGCGAGGAGCTTGGAGACGCCGAGGAACGGATGGCCGTAATACTGGGCACACTGCGCGCGGCGCTCGCCGTTGGCGCGGTGTACGTGGTGGTGTTTGGCCTGTTTATTGCGCTGCTGCTTGCCGTTTGGCACGTTTAGGCAACACAGAGAGGCGAGACCGTTTTTGCAAAATAGTGGTCGAAGCACTCCCCCGGGGGGTGTTTCGGCCACAATTTATGCCGCCCTTGGAGCGTATGCACCAAGGGCGGCATGTGTTTTACAATGCAAAGAAGTGTTACAGCGTGGTGGGGGAGGAAGCATGAAGATTGTTGTAAAGCCGGTAAATCCTGCGTTTAGGGACCTGCTGCTTGAGTTCGTGTCCCAAATGGATGAGCCCCGCTATACCTTGGTTGGCACCGAGGGGCCGTTCAACTCCAGCTACGTCTTTGAATGCGACGAAGAGAATTACTGGGCGGCGGTTGATGGCATGAAGGCAATCATACGCGAGTCGCCGTTGGGCCTCATTATGGGTTGCCAGGTGGTGCCACATGGCATGCTCACGTGGCCTCCCCTCTACGACAAGGACAAGTACCCAAAGCCAGAATAGGCCTTCGTAAAAGTGGCAAAGGACAGACCGCGAGGCTGGTTTTAAATTTATATGCGTACGCATATATTATATTGGAGTATGTTAG
>JAUMWL010000055.1 GCA_030529665.1 Coriobacteriales bacterium | reverse complement strand
AGGTCACGCCCGCGCACGACCCCAACGACTATGCCATGGGTCAGGCGCACGACCTTCCGCAGATCAACATCTTTGACGAGCACGCGGTGGTCGTGGACGGCTACGGCGAGTTTAGCGGCATGGACCGCGACGAGTGCCGAGCCGCAGTCGTGGCGTGGTTTGAGGAGCACGGCCTTTTGGGCGATATAGACGAGCACGAGCACTCGGTCATGCACTGCTACCGCTGCGACTCCACGCTGGAGCCGTGGCTCAGTGAACAGTGGTTCGTGGCGGTGGACAAGCTCAAGGAGCGCGCCACCAAGGTGGTCACGGACGGCGAGGTTACGTTCCATCCCTCGCGCTGGACGCAGACCTACCTCACGTGGATGGACAACCTCAAGGACTGGTGCATCTCGCGCCAGCTGTGGTGGGGCCACCGCATTCCCGTGTTTACCTGCGATGACTGCGGCTGGGAAGACGCGCTCATGGAGGACGTGGACGTGTGCCCCAAGTGCGGCGGGCATCACGTGCACCAGGACGAGGACGTGCTGGACACGTGGTTTAGCAGCCAGCTGTGGACCTTTGCCACGCAGGGCTGGCCCGACAACCCCGAGCAGATGGTGGGCCACCATCCCACCAAGGTGCTCGTCACCGCGCGCGACATCATCGCGCTGTGGGTGGCCCGCATGATCATGAGCTCGCTCTACTTCTGCGACGAGGTGCCGTTCCACGACGTGTACATCTACGCCACCATTCTGGCCAAGGACGGCAGCCGCATGAGCAAGTCCAAGGGCAACGGCGTGGACCCCATGGACCTTATGGCCAAGTACGGCGCCGATGCCATGCGCTACGGGCTTCTTACCCTCGTCACCGGCAACCAAGACGTAAAGTTCGACGCAAACATAGACAAGAAGACCCACGAGCTCATTGACTCGCCGCGCACCGAGCAAGCGCGCTCCTTCGTTACCAAGATCTGGAACGCGAGCCGCTTTGTGCAGATGAACCTCGAGGGATACGTGCCGGGGGAGCCCGTGGCGCAGACCCAGGAGGACTCCTGGATGCTCAGCCGCCTTGCTCGCGTGTGCGCCGAGGCAACCGAGCAGCTGGAGACCTATGGCTTTGGCGACTACGCGCGCTCCATCCAGGCGTTCTTCTGGAACGAGGTGTGCGACTGGTACATCGAGCTCTGCAAGGGACGCCTGCTGGGCGGCGACGCCGAGGAGCGCCTGCAGGTGCAGCGCAACCTGGTGTATGTGCTCGACGTAAGCATGCGCCTGCTGCATCCCGTCATGCCGTTCGTAACCGAGCGCGTGTGGGACGCCCTGCCCGCCAGTGGGCTCGACGCGCACGACGCGCAGTTCCTCATGCTGGCTGCGTGGCCCGACCCGGCCGAGCTTGCCTGCTTTGTCAACGACGACGCCGAGCGCAACTTTGAGCTTGCGCGTCGCATCATCTCGGCGGTGCGCTCCACCAGGGCACGGTATCGCCTGTCTCCAAAGACCGAGCTCGACGTGACGGTGCGCGCGGGCATCTGTGACGTAACGGCGCTCGAGAGCCAGCGCGACTTTGTGTGCAACGTGGGCCGCGTGTCGCAGCTTGCGGTGGGACCGCAGGTAGACAAGCCCAAGGCCTCCATCTCGGTCGTGGATGGCGGGCTAGAGATCTTTGTGGTCGTGGGTGGCCTGGTGGACCTTGAGGGCGAGGCCAAGCGCTTGGAGAAGGAGCTCACCAAGGTAGAGAAGCAGCTCGCAGGTATTGTCCGCACCTTGGGCAACCCGGGATTTCTTGCCAAGGCCACCGAGGCCGTGGTGGCAAAGAAGCGCGAGCAAAGGGAGGAGCTGGAGCGCACCATCACCCAGCTTACCGCGCAGCTCGACGACCTCTCATAGCAGTACAACCCAAGCAATAACGGGATGGCCCCTGACGGCATGTGTCGGCGGGGGCCATCGCGTTTTGTGAGGTATCATACCGTTGTGCATCGCAAGACGGATCTGGCTGGAGGAGAAGACCATGAAGAGCAAGCGAGCGGGCATGGCAGCGTGCGTGGCATTTGCGTGGGTCATAGCGTTGGCGATGACGAGCGCCACGGCAACGGCGTGGGCCCAACCCATAGAGCTGGGCTTATCGGCGGATGACCCATCGCTCGAACCCACTATCGAGCTGACAAGCGATGTCATGGATGACGAACTCGCACTTGTTGAGGACACGACGTGCGACCCAGCACAGGTGGAGGTCCAGGCAACGCCCACGTCGGGTACCGTGGGAGGCTGCGCCTACACCGTGGCCAACCGCACGCTCACCATATTCGCAGGGACTACGGGCATCTTGGATGCAAACAGCGTGCAAGAATGGCCTTGGCGAAACGATAGCAACATAACCAAGGTGGTCATTAGCTCGGGCGTCAAGGCGGGGCCATCCTTGTGTGGCCTGTTTCAGGGAATGACCGGCCTCAAGAGCATTGAGGGCCTTTATGGCCTGACCAACGGACGTGTGGTTACGGACATGAGCTATATGTTCTATCAGTGCTATGCCCTCGATACCAACCTCTCCGACCTCGATACCAGCAACGTAACCAACATGAGCTATATGTTTAAGGGGATGAGCTTTGACATCGTAAACCTCGCGGATTTCAATACGGACAAAGCCACCAACATGGAGGGAATGTTTGAGTTTTGCACCAGCCTTACGAGAGTAAGCCTTGCTGGTGCCAACACGTCACAGGTGACCAACATGTCCTCCATGTTTGCAACGTGCTGGAACCTTGTCGAGTTTCGCCTGGGATATGCCGACACCTCAAGAGTAACAACCATGGCCAGCATGTTTGATGGCTGCGAGAGACTGGAGAGGGTTGATTTTAGCGGTGCGGACACCGCGCGCGTAACAGACATGAGCCGCATGTTTAGCAGTTGCGAGAAACTGGCCAACGTGAGCCGCAACATACGGACCCTAAGCGCAAAGAACATGCGCTACATGTTCTATGGGTGCAAGAGCCTCACGGCGGTGGACCTCAGCACGTATAGCTTTGCCAGTGTCACGGATCTGGCGGGTATGTTTAGCAAATGCGTCTCGATGCAATCCATCGTGTTGCCGGATGGGGGAGCGCCAAAGGCCGAGGCCTTGTCATCCATGTTTGAGGACTGCCATAGCCTGATCTCGATAAGTGGCATTACCAAGTTGGCAACAAGATCCGCGACGGACCTATCGAGCATGTTTTGGGGCTGCTCGAGCCTACAATCCCTGGACCTCTCTGGTTGGAACACGAGCAGCGCAACAAAGATGCAATGGATGTTTGACGGGTGCGAAAAGCTCGCGACCATCAACCTTAAGGGATGGACTACTCCCGCCTGCACGTCCATGGCATTCATGTTTTGGAACTGTGGCGTGAGTGAGCTTGACCTATCTGGATTCGACACCAGGGCGGCTGGTACGCTGGGACTTACGGGCATGTTTGGGTGTTGCAACAGCCTGTGTCGCGTGACCTTTGGCCCCAACTTTTGCGTGCGGCAACCGCGCTACGTGGATACGGAAGTGTTCACCACGCAGTCGGATACATACGACAAGGACGACGAGACGAGCTTGCTCATTGACCAAATGGTTTACGAGGACGCGCTTCCCACAGGCGTTGATGTGGTAACCGGCGCTAACGTGCGCACGCTGTTGAACGATGGCGACTCATGGGTGCTTGAGGCCGGCGAGCGTACGCCTCGCACCTCCGACTACGTGATGAACTATCACGCAACGGCGCGCGGCACGACGGTTACGTGGGTGTGGAAGTCCAAGGCAAAGCCAGTGTCAAAGACCAGCTTGCAGAATGCCAAGGTGGCGCTTGCATCGTCTAGCCTTGCCTACAACGGCAAGGTGCGCCTGCCAACCATAAAGACGGTTGGAGGCAAGACGCTCAACAAGGGCACCGACTTTGTGGTAAGGTACTCCAACTCGTCGTCTGCCGCCATTGGCACCTACAAGGTGTGGGTTGTGGGCAAGGGTTCGTATGCCGGCACCTCCGCTAAGGCAACATACAAGATCGTGCCCAAGTCTACGTCGATTGCCAAGCTCACGGCCAGGCGGCGTGCGTTCGTGGCCTCGTGGAGCAAACGAGCCAAGGTGACCACCGGATATCAGGTGCAATACGCGCGAAGCAAGACGTTTTCCAGTGGCAAGAAGACCGTAACCATAGGGAGCAAAAACAAGACGAGCACCAAGATAAGTGGACTCGCGTCCGGCAAGCGCTACTACGTGAGGGTCCGTACCTTTAAGAAGGTCGGCAGCACAAGGTACTACTCGGCTTGGAGCGCTGCCAAGAGCGTGCGCACGAGGTAACGTGTGCGCGCTTGCAGTGCGCAGCCAAAGAGGTGTATGAGCCATGGGACTATTTGACGCACACGTTCATCTGGACTTTATGACAAACGCCCGCGAGGTGGCCCTCGATGCCGCCGACCTTGGCATGGAGCTCTTTGCCAACACGGTGACGCCAAAGGGCTACGTGCGGACCCAGGAGCTTGTGGGCGACCTTGCAAACGTACGGGTCGGCTTGGGGCTCCATCCCTGGTGGGTGGGGCAGGCAGATGTGAACGAGTTCGAGCGGTTGTGTACCCAAACGCAGTGGATTGGCGAGGTGGGACTGGACTTCTCGCCCAAGCGGGCGCATCACCAGGCGCAGCTTGAGGTGTTTACGCGCATCGCCAACGTGTGCGCCCATCAGGGCAACAAGACCGTGAGCATCCACTCGGTGCGTGCGGCGGGCGCGGTTCTGGACGTGCTGGAGCAGACGGGATGTGCCGAGTCGTGCCGCTGCATCTTTCACTGGTTTTCGGGCTCCACGGATCAGCTGTGGCGCGCCATCCGCATGGGCTGCTGGTTCTCGGTAAACGAGATGCAGGCCAGCACGCGGCGGGCAAAGGAGCAACTCAAGCTCATTCCGCAAGATCGCCTGTTGTTCGAGACGGACTTGCCGCCACGCGAAGGCGAGCCCTTTAGCGCCGCGCTCATACGCGACTCCTTGGAACGGGCGCAAAAGCTCGTTGCCGCCATCCGCGCGTGAGTGGAAGGGGTTGCCCCGTTTGACTCCGTTCCGCCCAGGCGTGCTGTAATCGCGACTAACGCGCCGCGAAGCGCCGGATGCGTGCTGTCATCGTGCCCAATGCGGCCTGCCCGCCACATGACGTGCTGTAATTGCGAGCAGTGTGGCCAAGAACCCCTGCGGCGTGCTGTAATCACGACCAATGTGGCTTTTCCTAGCAAGCCGGGCCACATTGCTCGCAAAGACAGCACACTCTCGTCCGCGCCCGCCGCACAGCTCGCAAAGACAGCACGCTCCCGGCCACGCTGGGCACATAGGTCGCAATCACAGCACGCTCCCGGCCACGCTGGGCACATTGGTCGCAAAGACAGCACACCGATTGCCGATCCCGCCGCACTGCTCGCAATCACAGCACACTCCCGGCCGTGCGGCCGCCCGCTCCCCACATGAGGGCCGGGCGAGTCGGTTACCCCCTTTGACTCACAGCGTTCACTTTGTATGCTATAGGATACTAGTCATACGCACTGTGGTGAGGAGATGCTATGCGCGTGTTGGTTGTTGAGGACGAGGAACGCATACGGGAGTATTTGGCCACGCACCTACGCAAACAAGGCTACGCGGTGGATTGCGCGGCGGACGGTGAGGCGGCGCTTCAGCTCGCGCGCCAAGTGAGCTACGACGTCGTTACCCTCGACATCCTCCTGCCCAAGGTCAACGGCTATGAGGTTTGTCGCATCCTAAGGGACGAAGGCGCAACGGTGCCCATCCTCATGCTCACGGCAAAGGACGGTGAGTACGACGAGGCGGACGCGCTGGACATGGGTGCAGACGACTTCCTGCGCAAGCCCTTCTCACTCGTGGTCCTCGATGCGCGCCTACGATCACTCATAAGGCGTCGCGTGGGAGAGCGCACCAAGACTCTTGTGGCAGGCGACCTCGCCTTGGACCCGCGAACGCGCAAAGTTGTGCGGGCTGGCGAGGTCATAAGCCTAACGCCGCGCGAATACGCCCTTCTTGAATACCTAATGTACGGCAAGGGGAGGGTGTTCTCTAAAGACCAGATCCTAGAGCACGTATGGGGGCGCGACCACCCGCTCAGCGACAACGTGGTCGAGGTATATGTGGGCTACGTGCGCAAGAAGGTCGACGCAAGCCACGCAAACAAGCTCATCGAAACGGTGCGCGGCGTGGGTTATCGCATGAGGGATGTGTAACGTGAGCAAAATACGTATGGGCATACGAGAAAAGGTAACGCTGCTTTCTGCCGTGGTCTGCTTGCTTACCATGGCCGCGTTGGTGGCGGTGATTGCGCTGTCACTGGAGTCGTTTATAAAGGCCGCGATGAAGGACTCCCTCGCAGAGCGGCTCGACCAGGTGGAGGCGTTGGTGTCGCGCGGAGAATACCAGCGGGCAGTAGACACTACCGGCTCCGACCTGCTCCAGCTTTTGGACATGGATGGCAACGTGCTGTACTCGTCTCCCAACGGACACGATTTGTCTTTGGTGTCGGTAATGGATGACGACGAAGACGAGACCGAGGTTGACGACTTGCTCTTTGGACGAGAGGCAGATGATGGCGAGGACTCTTCCGAGCCGCCGACGGAAGAAGGAATCACAGCGACGCGCGGAGAGGTGAACGACGATGTGGCAAAGACCAACGACGAATCGGAAGAAGACCTTGCGGAGACCGGCGCAGAGGTGGGCGTCGACCCCGACCCCGACCTAGAGGTGGGCGACGACCTCAACTACGAACCTGATGACACCGATTCCGGCGAAGACGCAGCAGAGATGGACAGCGACGACGACCCCGATCCCGACGACGACCCCGAAGAATACAACGCACGCTGGTCTGGCGCAACGCCGTTTTTGCGCGCTGCCTTTGCCTCGCAAGTCCGCCCGGCGGACGAGCCGTATGTGGATGCGTCCGCAGCCTTGGGCACGCATGGTCCATATTTGGTGATGCGCCGGCGCGTGTCGTCGCCGGAAGGACCGCTCCAGCTGCTCGCGGTTGCCTCCCTGGCGGCGGCCTTTGCTGCCGTGCGCACCACCGCGCAGACGCTAGCGGTGGTGTTTTGCGTCGTGTTTGCGTTGGTGATCCTGTTTGTGTGGTATGCGGTTGGCCTCACGTTGCGGCCGGTAAAGGTAATGAGGGACGAAGTCGAGGCCATCTCATCGTCAGCCCTCCACAAGCGCGTGCGGGTGCCACGCTCAGATCGCGACCTCGCCCCCTTGGCAATGACGTTCAACGCGCTGCTCGATCGCATCCAGCAGGCGATTGACGAAGAGAAGCACTTCTTGTCGGACGCGTCGCACGAGCTCAAGAGTCCGCTTGCTGCCTCGGGCCTCATTATACAAACGCTTGCGGCACAGCCCGGCGCAAACACGCAAGCACTTGCCGACCTGGCTCTGGAGAACGAGCTCGCAGCGAGCATAGTGCGCAACCTTTTGGTGCTCGCGCGCAAGGACGAGGGTCGCATGCAGCCCAACATGAGGCCGATCGACCTTGCGGACCTGCTCCTCGAGGAGGTGGCTCAGCTGTCTGCCTACGAGGGCGTAAGTGTAAACGCTCGCGGCGTTATGCCTCTTGTGGTGAACGCCGATCGGGACTTGTTGTTGTGTGCCATACGAAACCTGCTTACAAACGCCGTGCGCTATGCTGCCTCGACGGTTCTCGTTGCATGCGGGGAGGACGGCCACAAGGTGCGCATTGTGGTTGAAGACGACGGCAGGGGCATCGACCCGCAAATGCGTGAAAAAGCCTTCGAGCGTTTTGCGAGGCTCGACAACGGTCCCGTGCGCGGACAAGAGGGCACGGGGCTCGGACTACCGGTTGCGCGCAGCGTGGTTGAGGCTCAGGGCGGGACTGTGCGCCTGGAGAGCTCCCATTTGGGTGGCGTCTTGGCCGTCATCGAGCTTCCGGCCAGCTAGCATGTGCTACGCTCTCTAAGCATTCTCTTAGTTTGTGGTGCTACCATGTGGGTACGTGTAAAGGTGACGCGTTGGCGTCCAAAGCAGAACGGAGGGACAAAGATGGCAAAGAAAAACGTACTTGCGAGGGTTGTTGCGGTGCTGGTTATGGGCCTCTTGCTGTGCGCGTCCGCAGGTGTGTCTAGGGCGTACGCGCTGGGGATTGGCGACAGCTTTACAAAGAGCGGCAACACCTATCGGGTGACCGAGTACGACCCGCATGACAATGACTACGAGGCCGTGTTGGTAACGTATGGCTCAAGCAACACCACTCCCACGGTGAACAAGGTCACATACAAGGGCAAGACGTTCGACGTGGAGGGCATTGGCGCCGGCGCCTTCAACACCAAGCAAGGCCACAAGGTCACGTCAATAAAGGTCGGGCGCAACGTGGACCGCATTGGCAAGCGTGCGTTTAAGGGCTGCAAAAAGCTGGCCACGCTCAACCTGCGCGCCGCGGACGTGGTGGACCTTGAGTACGAGCACGGAGCGTGGGTGGTAGACGACCTCAACATTGCGTCAAACGCACTTTCTGGTGCGGGTACAAAGAACCTCAAGGTGCTTTGCGGCAAGAGCCAAAAGGCGTATCGCACCGCCTACAAAAAGGCGCTCGTCTTGTGTGGGATGCGAACGTCTGCCAAGGTCGTAAGGTAGCCGAGCGTCAAACCACCGCGCCAAGTCGGTGGATAAGACCATACGTCCAAAGGGCCAAGCGCGTTATCAGCCGCGCTTGGCCCTCTTTGTCAGAGACGGTTGGCCAAGAGGGGCATAGAAGTCCACATGCTCAGCCTCCCCGTTTTTCCGGCGCACTTCTTTCGGGCCGTCAACGTAAACAGGGGGCATAGCCGCGAGCTGCTCGAGGCGTGTGCGCCCCTGCGAGAGTACTCTTGGCTCGTGGCGAAGGTGCGCGACCGTCGCACTGCCGATACTGTTGGCGGCATCGGATCTCAGCCCAAGACGATATCGCTAACCTGCGGGGAGTCCATATCGATATCGAATTACAGCCTCGAAGCAGACGACTTCTATGCCGTCAGGCTCACCCTTGCGAATAGCTCGCTTTCCACCAGTGACGACGCCCAAGCACTTCTCGAGCAGATGCGCGCATACCGATCCTGCAAACAACTGCTATTCGGCCTTTGTGAAGAATTGCAACGAGGACGATGGGGAGTACCGCTTCCCGGGCGGGGCCGCCGTTCGAGTCGTGCCGTGTTCTTGTTTGCAGCGAGACGCATCCACATTTTGCACACATTTGTGCATTTTTGTCCTCTCCACATGCAATACTCACCTCGCAATCGCGAATACCTAATTAGGAGGTGCGGGAATGGGTGCTATGCCATGGCCAGCAGAGCATGATAGAATCGTCTTGTCGTCGTTGCATGACGTGGATAGAAACAATTACTTGTTTTGCTGTGGCAAAGGATTTGACCTGCTTTCATGCTTGGCAGGTCATTTTCTTTATGTTACAATAAACATAACAAATAATTGAAGGAGAGAAAATGACCCTATACGCGCATACAGGAATGAGTGGGACGCTCGAGGACGGACAAACGCTTGAGGACCACCTTCAGAGAGTGGCACGTCGATGTGCTGTCTTTGCCCGCGATTTGGGATATGAACGATGGGGCTATGCGATTGGTCTTGCGCATGATGCGGGAAAGGCTTCGGAAGAGTTTCAGAGACGACTTGCAGGAAGCTCTATGCGGGTAGATCACTCGACAGCGGGAGCACGACTCTGCGCCAAGCACTATGGGGGCGACGATGCGATGCATGAAATCGTAAGCACCCTTATGTCACTTGCGGTAGCTGGGCATCACGGTGGTATACCAAATGTAACCGTGTCGGACAAGCGCATGTCGCTGCGGGAGCGTCTGGATAAAACACTGCCTCGGTTCGAGCGACGGTTTCAAAGAATGCTGGACGATCACTGCCTGTGCCTTCCCAACTGGGATGATTTGGAACCCCTACCCATGATGCGGGGAGAACGTAAACTACCGTGTGAGCTTCCAAAGAGCCCTGCTGCCATGGTGTCATGCCATTCTTTTTCCCTACACTTGTTGGGTCGACTCTTGTACTCATGTCTTGTAGATGCTGACTACTTGGACACGGAGAGATTTGTGTCTCCTGAGGTTGCGGCATTGCGCAATCGTGAGCATGACTCCTTGGGAGCGCTTCTCGAGAAGTTTGAGAATCATATGAAGATGTTGGAGTGCGCAGCTCAGGACACCTTGGTAAATATGGCACGATCACAGATTCTGTCCGATTGCTTCGATGCGGCGAGCGGGGAGTCGGGACTGTTTACGCTTTCGGTTCCAACTGGCGGGGGTAAGACGCTCTCGTCAATGCAGTTTGCACTTAGGCATGCGGTGTTGCATGGAATGCGCCACGTGATATATGCGATACCATTTACCAGCGTTGCTCAGCAAACAGCCGAGGTCTTTCGATCGGTTTTTGGTTCACAGAACGTTTTGGAGCACCACTCTGCGCACGTAGTGCCGCTAATCGATGATATGGATGAGGGTGAATCGAACGAGGTGGCGAAAGGCGAGCGCTTGGCTACGCAGAACTGGGATGCGCCAATCATCGTTACCACGAATGTGCAACTACTGGAATCTCTGTATGCAAACACTCCAAGCAAGTGCAGAAAGCTTCACAATGTCGCCGGCAGCGTAATTGTTTTGGACGAGGCACAGACTCTTCCTGACTCACTGCTAAAGCCCACGCTAGCGATGCTCGAAGCTCTTTGCATAGACTTTTCCACGAGTGTGGTGCTGTGCACTGCCACGCAACCAGCACTTGAGGAGCTATGGCCCTTTGCCTCAAAGCCGAAAGAGATTGCTGTGCATACGGATTCGTTTGCCCAGGCGTTTGCGGGAAGGGTACAGTTCACTCCGCTCGTGCAGATGGAGCGCGCCGAACTTGTAGAAGAGCTGAGTTCAAGAAACCAAGCGTTGTGCGTGGTGGGGACCAAGAAGAAGGCACGCAATCTCTATCTTGATGTGATTCAGGTGGCACACGATAAAGGTATGATTGAGAGTGGTGGGTCTGCAAATGATAGCGGTTTCTTCCATTTGAGCACGAATATGGTTGCAGTGCATCGCTTGCAAGCTATTGAGGAAATACGTCGCCGTCTCTCCACGGGTGAGCGATGCGTGGTCGTTTCTACCCAGCTCATCGAGGCCGGTGTGGATGTCGACTTTCCAGAGGCGTATCGCGAGATTGCGGGAATCGACTCCCTTATGCAGGTTGCGGGAAGATGCAACCGTGAGGGCAGACAAAGGGACTGTGCCGGCAACTCACGTCCAGGCATTGTTCACATCTTTGAGTTGGAAGAGGATCTCGAATCGCAAGAAAGCGGACTTGTGCGTTCTTGGCTTGGTTCTATGAAGAATATCTCCAAGAATCTGATAAAGAACAATGGTGGTGAGATTTCTGAAGGTCTGGTTGGGCCCTTCTTCTTGGAGCGGTATAGCGCCAGCCCAAATCTTGACAAGGGAGGAATCCTAGAGAGTATCTCTGGGGTATTGCGAAGCCGTTGTGAGACATTGGAATACGAGCGCTATGCTATCGAGTATAAGATTATCGAGGGCAATACCGACGCGGTGTATGTGCCGTGGGATCATGAGGCCCGACGCTTGTTGGAGCTTGCGAGAAAGCTATCCGCAACGGGCGAGTCATCGGTGCTCTTTATGCCTCTGCAGCGGTATTCGGTGGGGGTCTATCCTCATATCCTGAACGCGTTTAAACGCGATGGTTGCATTGAGACAGTAGGTAATTACCACGTATTGGTGCAAGACGCTTGTATGACGAGATACAGTCAAGAGACCGGGCTGCTTCCTGTAGGTGAATCCGAGCTCAACAACCTCGTGATTTAGATTGTGGAAACCTAGCGAAAGGAGAAAGAGCATGATTGGCTACGACTACAGCAGGAAAGGGGGTAAGCTATGGGATATGGAATTAAAGTCCTAGTGCGAGGCAAACGCGCGTGCTTCACGCGTCCTGAGATGAAGGCTGAGCGTGTGAGCTATGACGTAATAACGCCTTCGGCAGCGCGAGGCATCATCGAGGCCGTCTATTGGAAACCGGCTATCCGCTGGCACATCGATCGAATAGTCGTGCTTAACGAAATACGTTTTGAGACGTTCCGACGAAATGAGGTCGGTAGCAAGCTGAGTTACGCAAATGCAAGGTCTGCGATGAGAAGCTCGAAACCTGTATACGAGGAGGCTTCACAAGATCGGCAGCAGAGAGCAACCGTGCTGTTGAGAGACGTTGCCTATGTGATAGACGCCCATTTTGAACTGACGGACAAGGCGGGCGAGACCGACACCAAAGAGAAGCACTACAACATGGCTTTGCGACGTCTGCGCAAGGGCCAGTGCTTCATGCAGCCGTGTTTGGGATGTAGGGAGTTTGCCGCTGACGTTGCGCTTATCGAGGAGGACCAGGCAGAACCACGCTCGTTCTATGCGAACTCGGGCGAGCGTGATCTTGGCTACATGCTCTACGACATGGACTTCATGGACGCAAAAGAACCTCAACCGATGTTCTATCGTGCAAAGATGGAGTCCGGGGTCATAGAGGTGGCGAAGCTTGCGGATGTGATGCTGCGATGATACTGAGCGAGCTCTACAACTACTACCTCCGGCTGCTTGGTGAGGATCACGACGTGGTTCCGCGCAAAGGTTGGAGTAACGAAAAGGTATCTTGGAAGCTGCCGATTGGTGACGACGGCTCTTTGGGAGAGCCCATCTTCCTGGGCGAAGAAGGCAAGGATGGGCCCAAGTATAAGTACATGATGGTTCCTGAGCACGTTGTGAGGGCGGGGATTAAGCCCATTCCGTTTTTCCTCTGCGATACTGCTGCGTATCTGCTGGGTTTGGATGATAAGAACGGCGCAGTTAAGCGCAAAGCATCATGCGAGAGACATCTTGAATTGCTCTCGACGTGCGCGGGGCCAGAGGCAGCGAGGCTGCGTGCCTTCTTCCGGCGCGAAGACGTTATGGAAGACTTGAGCGACGCTGCGCGCGAGTCCCTGGCACAAGGTGGCGCATGTGTCTTGTCTTTCGCTGGCGGGCGGTGCGCACATGAGGTGCCAGAGATAATGAATGCGTGGGATTCGTCGCAACGCGAGGGCGGTCGGAGCGGTCGCATAGGACAGTGCGGTATTACGGGAGAAACGGGAAAGCTTGCGCGACTGTTTCCGCAGGTTACCGGAATCCCCGGAGCCCAAAGCTCGGGTGCGTCTCTTGTGTCCTTTAATCAGCAATCGTTTGAGTCGTACGGAAAAAAGCAGAGCTACAACGCGTCGCTTTCTGACTCTGCGGCGTTTGGCGCGGGCACAGCTCTCAAGTACTTGTTTCAGGACGATCGGCATCGTATCCGTCTGGGCAGCATGACGGTTGTGTTTTGGGCAGACAGAGAAGCGCCTGTGGAAGATGCGCTCATGTTGGAGCTTCTGGGGGGTGCCGCTGCGGCATCAGAGGATGCTAGGACGCGAAGCCAGGTTGAGGCGGCGCTCAAGAGCATCCGTATAAGCCGAAGACTCGTGACCATTGACACATCGGTGCGCTATTTCGTGCTTGGCGTCTCTCCCAATGCAGCTCGTTTGGTTGCCAGGTTCTTTGAAGTCGGGACTCTTGGTGAGCTGGCCGAGAATTACGGGTGGTATCTGCGAGACATCGACATCGTGCGGGATGCTGGGCTGGCTAGGCAGAACACTTCGCTGCTTACCCTGTTGCGCCAGACTGCGCTTTTGGGAAAGGACGAGAACCTCCCTGCGCCGCTCGTCAACCCGTGTTTTCGCGCGATGCTGCGAGGTACAAGGTTCCCCGCTTCGTTAGAAACTGCCCTGCTATCACGTATGCGTGCGGACCATGGCGCCAACAATCGTTGGGACATGATGGATCGTGCCTCACTCATGAAGGCATGTTTGGTAAGAAAGCAGCGGCTTGCATCGACGCAAGCAGCAGACAAAGAAAGCGAGGTTACCGTGGCGCTTAATCGAAACAACGAAAACGTGGGCTACTTGTTGGGAAGGCTCTTCGCCGTCATGGAGCGTGCACAGCAGGGAGCTCAAGGAGCGAATCTCAACGCGACGATTCGTGATAAGTACATGGGTTCTGCGGCGACTACACCCGCAAGGGTCTATGGCAACTTGCTTGGCCTTTGCCAAAAGCATGTTGGTGCTATGCGTCGTGACGCAGCCAATGGGTGGCTGGTCCGTCGTGTCGAGCGCGAGTTCGACGAGATCTTTGGCCTGCTTGCGGGCGGAGAGCGGCCGATTCCCGCAACCCTAGGCAACGATGACCAGCTGATGTTCTATGTTGGCTATTACCAGGAGCGCGTTGACCTTTGGACAAAGCGCTTGCAGGACGACGAGCAAAGTGGCAGCAGTAATGATGAGGAGGAATAGACAGATGGCTACCCCTATAAGCAATCGCTATGATTTCGTGCTTTATTTCGATGTGCGCAATGGCAACCCCAATGGTGACCCAGATGCAGGCAACCTTCCGCGTGTTGATCCAGACACTTCCCATGGTATCGTGTCGGATGTTTGCCTTAAGCGCAAGGTGCGCAACTATGTGGGCCTAGTCAAGGACGTGCCGTTTGACGACCCCGATGCTGCCGCCGGAGAGCTTGGCTACAAGATCTACGTGCAGGAAGGCGCTGTGCTTAACGAGCGAAATCAAACGGCCTATGATCACCAAGGAATAAAGGGGACCAAGAAGAAGCTTCCCAAGAAGATCGAGGAACAGATTGCTGTTACGCAGTTCATGTGCAACAACTTCTTCGACATTCGCACGTTTGGCGCAGTAATGACGACGGAAGTGAACTGCGGACAAGTGCGTGGACCGGTGCAGATGTGCTTCGCGGAGTCAGTCGATCCCATCGTGCCACTGGAGATGAGCATCACGCGCATGGCTGCGACAAAGGCAAGCGAGGACAAGGACAACAAGACCATGGGGCGCAAGCAGTACGTGCCCTATGGTCTATATCGTGCCGAAGGATTTGTCTCTGCGTCGCTTGCCGAGCGTACGGGGTTCTCGAAAGAAGACCTTGATCTTTTCTTCGAAGCTCTGATGAACATGTTTGAACACGATCGTAGCGCTGCACGCGGACTCATGGCTTCGCGCCTGCTGGTGGTGTTCAAGCACGACAGCAAGCTTGGCAATACTCCGGCATTTCGCTTGTTCGATACGGTGACCGCTCGGAAGACATGTCCCGCAGATCAACAACCACGTTCGTTCGCCGATTATGAAATAGAGGTGGATGAGGATGCTGTGCCGACTGGTGTATCGGTGATGCAATACGACTACATTACACCCTCTGCTTAGCAAGGATGTACTCTGACGACGAGCTGTTGCCGCTATCGGGCCTTCAACACCTTGCCTATTGCGAGAGACAGTGTGCGTTAATACACATGGAGCAGGTCTGGGTGGAGAGCGAAGACACGCTTCGTGGTGAATTCTTTCATGAACGTGTGGACACCGTTGGGTATGCGTGTGCCGACGGTGTCCGCGCCGAGCGTCGTGTGCGCTTGACGAGCAAGGTACTTGGGCTATATGGGATAGCCGACATTGTGGAGTTCTCTTCTCAAGACAATGAGACGAAGATAGTGCCAGTGGAGTATAAGGTCGGTCGTCCCAAGCTAGAGAGTTGGGATCGGCTGCAGGTAGCTGCCCAGGCACTCTGTCTTGAGGAAATGTACGGTGTGCGTGTGAACGAAGGATGCCTGTTTTACGGGGAGACACGTAGACGTGAGAGGGTGAGCATTGGCGAATCACTGCGCGACAGGGTGAGTGAGCTCGCGCTAAGCATGCATCAGATGCTGGAGTCACAGGTATTGCCCGCGGCAACGTATGGGAGTCGGTGCAGGCGATGCTCGCTACAAGACGAGTGTATGCCACAGGCGAGTGCACAAGATGTACGCCTGTATTGGGAACGGATGGGGGAGGGATGGTAGCACATGAGAAGGATGCTCAATACGTTGTACGTCACCAATACGGATGCGTATCTCAGGAAGCAAGATGATTGCATTGCCGTCTTTGTTGATAATAAGAAAGCTATGAGTGTTCCATTTCACTTGCTTGAGGGAATGGTGCTTTTCGGACACGTGAGTTGCTCCACCGCTCTGCTAGGAGCCTGTGCGTCGCATGGCGTGCGTGTGACCCTCCTCGATGAGCGGGGTCGATATATGGCACGCGTGGAAGGTTCTGTGTCGGGAAATGTGCTCCTGCGACGCGAGCAATACAGACGTGCGGCTGACGAAGCTGAGAGTCTTAGCCTAGCAAAGAGATTCGTGGCAGCAAAACTGCACAATCAAAGAATCGTGCTCCAACACTACGCCCGTGATTACCCCGACATTCGTTCGCTTGGGGTAGAAGATGCGATCGAGTCTTTACGCCAGGGGCGTCAAGACGTGGTGACGGCAAAGAACTTAGACGAGCTCCGTGGCGTCGAGGGTAACGCTGCGCACCAATACTATTCGGTCTTTGGGCTGCTGCTCAGAACATCAGACGAAGGCATTTCATTTTCTGGTCGGTCCAGACGACCGCCAAAAGACTGCGTGAATGCTGCCTTGTCGTTCGCCTATACGTTGATGAGTAGGGATATCGCTTCCGCATGCGAGGCGGTAGGGCTTGATCCACAGATGGGCTTCCTGCATGCGTGTAGGCCAGGCAGAAGTAGCCTGGCACTTGATTTAGTGGAGGAGTTTAGATCTGCGTATGTCGATCGATTTGTGCTGACACTCTTCAATAGGAAACAACTGCGTGCAACCGATTTTATACATGAAGGGCAAGGCGTAGTCTTTAAGGAGAAGGCACTGAAAAGAGTGCTGGCTAGTTGGCAAGAGCGAAAGCAAGGCCAGATGACTCATCCATTTTTGGATGATCGTGTGAAGCTCGGTCTGCTGCCGTTCGTTCAAGCTCAATTGCTTGCAAAATACCTGCGAGGCGATTTGACTGATTATCCGGCCTTGCTTTGGAAGTGATGGAATTGTATGTGTTGATAACATATGACGTTTGCAGCTCGGATGCGAGTGGGGCAAAACGGTTGCGACGCGTGGCCAAAACCTGCACACATTACGGCCAGCGTGTGCAGCTGTCAGTCTTTGAGTGCCTGGTTGAGCCATCACAGTTTGAAAAGCTCAAGCATGAGCTCGCAGGCATTATAGACAAAGACAAAGATAGTATCCGCTTTTATAATCTGGGAAAGCATTGGAAAACGCGAGTGGAGCATATGGGCGCAAAGGATGCGTACGATCCAGAGGGACTGCTTCTGCTGTAAGGAGTGCGTGCGCGAACCCTTAGATGTGGCAAAAACCCGTTACTATCGCGCAAAAACAGTTGCTAATCAGTATTGAAAAGGCTATTGAATAGCCGGGTGGTCCTCGTTGATCCCTGAAAGCGTGAATAGAACGTTGTTGCTATGCGTTAATCATGTATAATGTGACAGTCTCGCCCTTCACGGGCGAGTGGATTGAAACTTGCCGTCCGTGGCCATGTTGAAAGCGGACGCTTGTCTCGCCCTTCACGGGCGAGTGGATTGAAACACTACCACCACTCTTGCGTAAGTGGGTGCAAATGTCTCGCCCTTCACGGGCGAGTGGATTGAAACTTGTCCACGCCCTGCCCGTCGAGGGGATTAAATCGTCTCGCCCTTCACGGGCGAGTGGATTGAAACAGGCATCTATTCGGCAAAGAATTTGTAAAGCGAAGTCTCGCCCTTCACGGGCGAGTGGATTGAAACCAAGGCATCATGAAGGGCAACTTCACGATGCTTGAGTCTCGCCCTTCACGGGCGAGTGGATTGAAACTACCACATGGCGCAGAACCTCGCTGAGG
>JAUMWL010000180.1 GCA_030529665.1 Coriobacteriales bacterium | reverse complement strand
CTGGGTTGGCGGAGTGTGTGGTACTGGGCCGCCTGCTAAGCACGTGAGAAGAAAGGGGTTACCCTTTCTGCTCACTGCTCGCAAAATCGTCAAAAAGCGCTAACCACGGCGGACAAAGAGCCAAAGAATGGGTATTATCTACTGCGCAACTAGGAATTGGCGAAGGAGGCCGCCCATGGCTGACGAAGAGAAGAACCAAGTGATTGACCAGGAGCTGCTGGAGGCTACCCTCAACGTTATTAGGCAGAGCCTGCAGGCAGATGGTGGAGACGTTGCGCTCGTTGACGTGGACGACGAGACGGGTACGGTTACGTTGGAGATGCAGGGCGCTTGCGCCGGTTGCCCGCTTTCGTCGTTTGATATGAGCGAGGGCATCGAGCGCATTCTGCGCGAGCACGTTCCGGGCGTTAAGCGCGTGGCGCCGGCCGTGTTCTAGTGGTTAAAAGCGATAGTCAATTTGCGAGGCGTACCTTGCGGAATTCGTGGCTATAACGAGCTCCGCGAGGTACGCCCTTCTTTGTACGAGCTCGAGCAAACGAGCTGGTGCCGGTGGGCTGACGTGCGCGCCACAGCGGCTTGTTGTGGACCATCCGCCAAGCTGGCTGGCCTGTGAATTGTAGCGTGCGCATGGACAAGGCCTTGCGCGATGAGGGTATGAGCGCTCTCAAGTCCAAGTGGCTCATGCCCGAGACGTTTGCGAGACTGCCACCGCGGTGGATGTAGGCCAAGGGGATCTGCGGCTGGCACGCAAGTACCGCGTGTATCACCGGTTCTGGAGAACAACGTGCTTCTCGCCGCCGCCGAGCGCAGCGGTGCGGACTATTTGGTGACGTGGGACGAGTAGCTTTTTGGGACGCGTCGGCGCTTGCGCGCGCGGTCACGCCTACTACGATGCGCACCGTGCTCGCGCAGCGTCGTTCTGGGTTGTCTGCATATGGCCGGAAGTTCCGAATTCAGGCAAGATAGTTCCGGTAGTGCGTAGCCGGCTAAACCGGTCACCGACGGAGCGTCTGACGTCGAAATGCCCGTCATGGCCGCACGCGCTCGTCGGAGGCTTTCCCATCGGTCGCAGTGGCCGCGCAAGAAGACAGAAAACTGGTATACTAGCTTTACCAGTTTTTTCAAATCTGGTAAAGCTATCACACCAAAGGAGGACGATGCGCCAACTTATAGCAGAAACCATTGCCAGCTTTGCGCTTGACGACTACCGTCCCATCGTAGCGCGCGAACTCGACCTCGGCCAGCCGTTTGTTCCGCGAATCGGCAACCTGGTGAAGGTGGTCACGGGCATGCGGCGGAGCGGCAAGAGCTACCGGCTTCTTCAGGAGATCGATCGCCTCATGACCGTTGGCGTACCTGCGGACCGCATCTGCTACTTCAACTTCGAGGACGACCGCCTGGCTCCCGTGACCCCCGAGACGGGTGATGAGGTGCTCGATGCCTTCTTCACCCTAAGTCCGCGTGCAATGGCAGAAGGATGCTACCTCTTCTTCGATGAGGTGCAGGAGATGAGCTCGTGGGGGGCGTGGCTAAGGCGTGTCGTTGACACCACGAAGGCCACCATCTACGTGAGCGGCTCCTCATCAAAGATGCTCTCGAGGGAGATTAGCACGGAGTTCAGGGGCAGGGCGCTCGACTTTGAGCTGCTGCCCTACTCGTTCGGCGAGTACGCGAGCGTCGCGTTGGCTGACTTCGGTACAAAGTGGGTTTACCCAACACGTGAGGAACGCATCGTCCTCGCTTCAGCGCTTCGCGACTACCTTGAGCGCGGGGGCTTCCCCGCGACGGTTGGGCTCCCTCAGCCACACGCGACCATGCTGCTCCAGTCGTACGTTGAGCGCGTTGTCTCGCGCGACGTGGTGGAGCGCCACGACCTTGCTCGCCCCCGTGTTGCGACGGCGCTCGCGCGCAGGGCGCTCGGAACCAACGCCAAGCCCCTCTCGCTGCGCAGGGTGGAGGCGGACCTGCGCTCGCTGGGGCTTCCCACCAGTCGCCAGACGCTTGCTGACATCCTGGAATACCTCGAGGAGGCGTACCTCGTCTTTCGCGTGGGGGGCTTCTCGTATGCGCTCGCGGAGGGCACGACCTCCATGCCAAAGGTGTATGCCGTGGACCCGGGAATCGCTCTGGCAAATGCGAAGGCCAACTCCAACGAGCTGGGCCAGCGCCTGGAGGACGCCGTCTATCTCGAACTCCGCCGTCGACATCAGGGGATGAGGCGTGACGCCATATGCAGCTACGTTACGAAGGGGCACGGTTGGGAGGTCGACTTCGTGGTGGGTGACGCACTCGAGCAGCAGCCGTACGAGTTCGTGCAGGTAAGCGCAGACGTCTCCGACGAGCGCACACGTTCGAGGGAGTTACGCGCCCTGTGGGAGGCGATGGAGGAGGCAGGTCTTCGGGAATCCACGCTCGTTGTTTTGGATGGGCTGGAGGAGAAGCACGAGCGTAACGGTATGCTCGTTCGGCAGGTTCCCGCTTGGAGATGGCTCCTTGGTGCGAGCCGCTGAGTCGTGGCAATCCGTCGACGGCTTTTCGCGCGCAGGAACAAGTCGGCACACCGTTATCCGGAAAGGGGCGTTCCCCTCGCCTATCCGCGAAGAGCGTCCACCTCGCGCTCGATGTCGGCCACGGCCACGCCCGCGTAGGCGGCGGCACGCTCGGCGTCGAGAATGCCGTCGGTGACCATCCTGGCGTAGGCCCGCATGGCGCCCTGCTCCAGCCCCTGCTTCATCCCCTGCTCCAGCCCCCTCGCGAGGCCGAGGGCCTCGGCGTCGGCCCTCGCGGCCTCCAGCTCGTCCTCGAAGGTCATGTACCTCTCCATCCACTCGGGATCGCTCACGTACGCGTCAATCATAGCATTGATGCCGTCCACGAAGGGGTCGCCCACCACATCCTCGCCCGCGACCGCCCGCAGGAACGCGCCGAGCGAGGGGTCCACCTCGTCACCGGAGCCGCGCGCGTTGAGCATAACGAGCCGCCTGCCGTCGCCCACGGGCTCGCCCGTCTGCAGGCAGGTGGTGACGCAGTCGTATCGCCGCAGCCCAGCCCCCACGGGGTCGAAGTCGCACACGAACACCACCACCGAACGGCGTAGCTCCGAGACCTCCTCGCCCTTGCGCAGCCGGAGCGCGTCCATCAGCGACTGGTAGTGCCTGGCGCGCAGCACCTCGTCGCCGCGCGGCTGGGCCTGCATCTCCGCGTCGTAGCGGTTGCCCTCGGCGTCCTCGGCCAGTACGTCCACGCGCCCGGCCCTGTAGCCGGGATGCACGTCGAGCTCCCTCTCGGGCTGCAGCACCTCCACCCGCGCGATTCTCGTCCCCAGCGCGAGCTCTAGCAGCCGCCTGCACTTCTCCGGGTCCTCGCCAAACACGGACTTGAACACGAACCCGCTGGTGAGCCTGGGCCTCGCCGTTCGCCTCGAATTCGCCATCCGTCCCCCTCTCTTCCCGGGCGACGCCCGAAGCGCCGCCTTGTGGGGGACACGCTACCAAGGCGGCCTCGCAGCAGTTGCGCACCTTTCTCGCACGAACCTCGCGGCCAAACCGGGAGGTGCCGCAGCCGAGGGAGCCGATCTCGCGGCCAGGCCCCAAAAGCGCTTGGATTATCTATGTGTCGGCGGAAACGGCGGACTGCAGGCTACGCTGGGCCTATCCACGAGAAATCCACAGAATTCCGTAGGGCGAGAATACCCTCCAGAGCGGGCTAAACATGGTAGTTGGTGGCGGACGCAAGATTACGCAGACAATACGGACTGGGTACGTGCACAAGCTGAGGAACTGTACCCTCATTGGTTGCAACTCAAAGCGTGGCAACACGCCTTTGCGGAGAAGCGCGACCACAGAGATTGCGGAAAACAACATGGGCTAACGCAACGGGCTCAACCTTAGCGAGGACCTGGGCCTCTAGCCTGATTATGACGCGTGCACGAAGCGGCTTGTGGGGCCTTGGGGGCTCGTTCACCTCCCGCCTGCCCACAAGGTCTTCCGAAGAGTCCTTAACCGTTGAATGATTACCGACCATAGGAATATGCTAGAAAGCATGAGCAATCTACCTGCAAATATATGTATTCGAACTACGTGTATTCCCTGTGGTCGGTAATTCTGGCCAACGCATCGGTAGTTTTTGGACATCCTCCCATATCAAAGTTTCAACCCGTACACTTTTTGTCCAAAGCAGGCCCCCACTCCGTACACAAATGACCCGTTTGTGTACGCGGTGGGGGTGCGTTTCCACCAAAAAGTGTACGGATTAAAACTTTGATGCCCAGAAGCCGCGAGGTAAACACCTGGCTGCGATTTCTCTCTCGTGTGTCGGATCGGCTCAGGCAACGGTTGAGGTTACGCACAGCTCCACCTCGTGGTCCGACGGGAAGATAAGCATCATCTCCGAGTACGTGTAAGAGTGCTCGGTCGTCTATAACGCCGTGCCAGAGAGCCTCACGTTCGGCTGGGCGTCGGTGCGAACTGAGCAGCGACCCATAGACAGGCCCTAGCGACGCCCGAGATAGGCCTCAAACCGTGCGATCATAAGGTCTATCTCCACAAGCGCATCATCCGAGACGCCCAGTCTCTTGATTCGCTCTAAGTCGTTGATTAAGCCGCGGAGCATGTCGCCGTACTGGGCATCGCTCATGTCTGTTTCGTCCATGTTTTCTCCTCCCCACAAAGATGCAGCCCTGCCGAGTTTCTACTACGCGTGTCTGTTTGTGCCGCGGCATGTACCTTGGCAAAGCTGGTGTGTCAGGTGCTCAGCTATTCAGGCCCATGCATACTCCGTATCTTGAAAGCAAGGAAGAGGACCATTTCCCTTGTAAGACAGTCCCGCTCTCCTCTGAAGGCACACTCATCTGCCAACTCGATGCATGGGAAGCCATGTTCTGGGAGACGTGTCTATTGACGCGTGTGGCAAAAGCATCATCCCATAAGAGCAGCAGACTTTGCGGACAAGTTCGGCAATGCGGAATGGGCGTATGCTGCGGGAATGCTCCACGACATAGGCAAGTATTCAAAGAAGATCCTGCGCAAGCTCCTCGATGATAGCCCGAAGATGGACCATGTGACAGCTGGAGCAAGCGTAGCGAGGGTTGCGGACTCTCGCTAAGCGGTTACTTTCGATTGCCGACAATGGCCGCCCATAGCGTCTGGCGTGCGAATATGCCGATGGCGCGTCCTGCCCTACGGGCAACCCTGTATCATGTAGATTGACTCATTGCCATGT
>JAUMWL010000054.1 GCA_030529665.1 Coriobacteriales bacterium | reverse complement strand
GTGGGGGTCGGTAAGCCACACAGCTAGCGAATACAGCACACCTGGCGCCAAGTCAGCCACATAGCTCGCAATCACAGCACACTCGACGCCGCACCGCCCACATAGCTCCAAAACACAGCACGCCGCCGGACAAAGGAGCCACACAGCTCGCAATCACAGCACGCTTCCGGCGGCGCCAAGCGCAGGTCGCCCCACAAAGTCCGCTGGTACCGTATGTGCAGAAACTGTGATTGAAAAAATCCCAAATCAGGGCGTGCATTTTGGCACTGCGGTTTGTGCCCTTCTCCACACGTGCCTTACGCTGCGCGTTACATAATCAATATTCGTAATAACGAGAAACTCCTGCAAGTTTTAGGCAAGCTGGCTGCAAAGTTGCAGCAAGTCCTCCCTCGTATGGTGTTCGTTCCATCAACCGGAAGGTAGGGAGGTTAATGTATGCAACAGTCAAACGCGGCGCCGCACGTAGGTTCTTCGAGCGGTCTGCCCCTAACCCAAAGGCTCGCACGAGCAACTCCGAGCCTTGCCCGCACCACACCAAGAGCCGGCAAGAGAATGCCGCCACTCTGTCACCTGTATGGGGGTGACAAGCCACAAGGTGGCTCACCCGCATCGGTAGGTCATGCTGGCCTAACTGGCCATTATCGCCTTGCCAGCATGGCCATGTTGGCACTTGCAACGTTTATCGTTCTGGCGCTACACCCTTCCGTTGCCCACGCTGGCATAACCATTTACTTTGCCAACGGAGGAGAGGCGGAACTCGAGGCCGATGGAAGCATTACCGGAACCGCACACGTGGGAGACTACGACGACGAACTTGCAGAGCACTTTGCCGTTACCATGCCCGACGGCACCGAAACCTGGGGTTGGTGCATGGACTACATGCACTACACACCAGCCCCAGGCGACTATCCCTTTATCGCAACGCCAAATGCCGAGGGGTCATACGACGTAGTCATTGACTCAAGGGATGCAGAGGTTGGGGACCTTCCCATTCCGGGACTTAACTACCTCTCACCCGCACAACGCGTGGGCGACTTTAAATGGAAACCCGAGTTCCTTGGGTGGCTCAAGTTGGTAAAGTCCTCCGAGTTACCATCCATCACCGACGACAACGATTCCTACAGCCTCAAAGGCGCCAAATTCACGGTTTGGGAAGACAAGGCCTGCACAAAGAAGGTAGACACCACAGAAGACCTCGTAACCAACAGCGACGGCGAGACGAACACCGTAAGCCTGGCGCCTGGAACCTATTGGGTAAAGGAAGAAGACGCCCCAAAGGGGTACCAAGCCGAGGTGGAGCCGTGGAAAACCACTATAGTTGCCAAGAAGACAACAACGTTGGAGGTAAGCGACAAGCCAGACTACGAGAATCCTGAGGTCTGGGCAAACAAGACCGACGCCGAGTATCACTCTCCACAGGGGTCCACCGGCTTTGCAGGTGCCGAGTTTACTGTACGCTACTACGATGGCGTGTACAACAAGGATACGCTTCCAAACAAGGCCACGCGCACATGGGTCGTTGCATGCGACGGCGAGGGCAACGTCTTTCCCACAATGAACAACCTCATCAAAGGCGATGCGTTGTATAAGGACGAGAAGGGCAACGTGATACTCCCCCTGGGCACCGTGACCATCCAAGAGACAAAGGCACCTCAGGGCTACATGCTGGAAGGCCAGGACGAAAACTCCCCCGCAGACTACACGGCACCCATCCACCTTACAAAGGTAACTGGCACGGGTAGCTACAAGGCACCCACAATAAAGAACACCGTCATGCGCGGTGGCATATCCTTGCAAAAGGTCGACGCTCAAACGGGAAAGAACGCGCAGGGCGACGCGTCGCTGGCCAACATTGGGTTTAGCATCATCAACCTCAACGACCACGCCGTCGTTGTGGAAGGCGTTGCGTACCAACCAGGTGACGTCATTGGCAGCGAGCTTATCACCAACGAGGAGGGTTTTGCCTCCACGTCATCCAGATACCTGCCCTTGGGCACCTACGAGGTGAGGGAGACGACGACCAACGACTCCATGCTCCTCGAAGCTCAGTCATGCACCGTCACCCTAACCGCAAAGCACGCAAACAAGGTGGTTTCTGTGGGCCAATCCATGGAAGACCACGTGGTGAGGGGCGGACTAGCAGTGGGAAAGGTATCGCTCGAGAACAACGAGCATACCCCACAGGGAGAGGCCAAGCTCGAAAAGGCCGTGTTCTCCGTAACCCTCAAAAGCGAAAAGCCCGTAATGGTAAACGGCTCCGTGTTCAAAAAGGGCGACGTGGTGCTTACCATGGTCACCAACGACAAAGGCATCGCCACCACCAAAAACGACACGCTTCCCTATGGCACCTATGAGGTGCGGGAGGTCGAGGCGCCTGCTGGTTACCTGCTAAACAAGGACTGGTCAAAAACCGTAAGCATTCGCGTAAACGGGGAGATAGTCGACCTCACGGACCCCAGCAACTCCGTTGCCGATCAAGTAAAGCGCGGGGGATTCTCCTTCAACAAGGTGGACGAGGACTCAATGGAGCGCATGTCCCATGTTGCCTGGCGCATTACCAGCGATACCACAGGAGAGGCGCACGTCTTGGTTGCCGACGAGAACGGCATTGCCGACACCGAGGGATGCCCGCACGACGCTGACACCAACGCCAATGACGCCGCCGTAAAGAATGACGGCTCCATAGATGAGAGTCTGCTCAAGGACGAGGCAGGCATTTGGTTTAGCGGACACGCAACCGTATCCACAAAGCCCAATAACGACCTTAAGGCGTTGCCGTATGACGTATACACCGTGGAGGAGCTGCGTTCGTCTGCCAACGAAGGCCACGACCTCGTAACGTTTAAGGTGCGCATCCACAACAACAACCGCCACCTTGACATGGGCACCGTAGACAACAAGCCGGTAGAGCCTCCATCCATCGCCACCACGCTCACGTATGGAGACAACGATCATGTGGCCCCTGCGCAAGAGCGCGTAATACTTACCGACACGGTGAGCTATAAGAACCTTAAGCCGGGGGAGCAGTACACGCTCATTGGCAAGCTCATGCGCAAGGACACGGGAGAACCGTTACTGGACGGCAGCGAACAGCCCATCATGCAAGCCGTGACCTTTACGCCACTTGTGTCAAACGGCACCACCGAGGTGGTCTTTGAGTTTGACGCAACGACTCTGGAGGGATTCTGCGTAGTGGCCTTCGAGGAGCTCCTGCAGGGCGGGGAGACGCTAGCCACGCACGCCGACCTAGAGGATAAGGGACAGACGGTCTTCTTCCCTTCCGTGGGGACGACGCTCACGGATGCCGAGGGGTATCACGAGGTCACCATTTCTGACCGGATGACCCTCGTTGACACGGTTAGGTATTGCAACCTGGTTCCAAACATGAGCTACGAGCTACGTGGGACACTCATGGACAAGGACAGCCAAGAACCTGTTGTTGGCTCAGACGGCAACGAGATCCATTGCTCGGCATCCTTTGTTCCCCGCGAGAGCGAGGGAACGGTTACGGTTAGCTTTGCTGTTAGGGGAGACGACGTGAGGGGCAGAACCCTCGTTGCCTTCGAGCAGCTCTTGCACGCTGGCATCGTCCTTGCCAGCCATGAGGACCTCAACGACATCGAGCAGACCGTAACGGTAGTAGACATCCAAACCGAGCTCACGGACATGGAGGGCCATCACAGCGTCCCGGCCTCCCCCAATATGGAGCTCGTTGACACCGTAACGTATCGTGGCCTTACTCCAGGTGCCACCTATGAGGTCCAAGGCACGCTCATTGACAAGAGGACTGGAGAACCTGTGGTGGATGCGCATGGAAACGCCATCACCGCAGCTGCGATGTTTGTTCCATCAGAGTCCGTTGGAAGCACCAGCCTTTCGTTTGGTGTGGATACCACCCTTGTGGCGGGGCGCGAAATCGTTGCGTTTGAGACCCTGTACAGGGAGGGGAGGGAGCTGGCCATACACGCCGACCTAGAGGACCGTGCCCAGACGGTTTATGTGCCAGACATAGGCACGATCCTTACCAGCGAGGCGGGCACGCACGAAGCCAAGACGGGAACCAATACGTTTACCGATGTCGTGTCCTATAGCGGACTCAGGCCAGACATCCCCTATACGGTTGTGGGCGTCCTTATGGATGCCAACACCAAGTTGCCGCTGGTAAGCGCAAGCGGGGAGCAGATCGAGGCGTATGCAGAGTTCACTCCCACCGAGTCCGACGGAACAGTGACTACGGTGTTTGAGGTGGATGTAAGCTCACTCGCGGGAACGACGACGGTTGCATACGAATACCTCTATGAGGGGTCTGGAACAGAAGGACGCATTCTTGCCTCCCACGAGGATCCAACGTGCACGGAGCAAACCATCGTAATACCGCGCGTATCAACATCGGCATGCGACGCATCCGATGGCGACAAGACCATACAAGACAGCGGAACAGCACACGTGCGCGATACGGTCTCGTACAAAGGCCTCGAACCCAACACGACGTACGTAATGAGCGGAACCGTCTATCGAAAGTCGATTGGACAGCCCCTCAAGGACAAGTCGGGAAACGACGTGACCGCACAGGTCTCCTTTACGCCCGAGCAGTCTGATGGAACCATAGAGCTGGACTTTGAGTTTGACACATCTCTTGTTGAGGACGAGGACGTGGTCGTGTTTGAATCGTGCACCCGAAACGGAACGGAAGTAGCCGTGCACGCAGACATAGAGGACGAGGACCAAACGGTACGCGTCAAGAAGCCAAAGACTCCCACTCCAAAAGAGAAGGAGAAGGACCAGAAGAAGGCGACACCCAAGCAGGAGTCGCAAGCTGCCAAGGAAACGCAGACGGTACGGGAGATACGCGCAACCCCATCCACTGGAGACGTCAGCCTGGCACCCCTTGCCTTTGCCCTCGCGACACTTGGCTCATCCCTACTCATTGCAAGGAGACTACTGGAGTAGCGCATGGGCTGCACACAAGGGTGCCACCCCCAGACATCGCGTAAGATTGCGACCTCTGGGGGTGGCACCCTTTTTTGTCCTATTCGGATTTACGAGCGACGAATGAGCTCGGTCACCATGCGAACGACGTTGGATACCTGTCGCGGATTAACGTGCTCGGGCACATCATCCATCGTATGAGAGTTTGCGGGAAGGACGTTGTCGTCTATGCCCATGATCGTTACCGAGCGCACGCGCGACCTTGAGGTGATGGTGGACTCCAAATCCGTCCAGTTCATCATGGCCGTCTCGATCTGAACGTGCAGGTCTTGCGCAATGCCCGAGAGCAGTCGCACCAAACGGCGATCGGCGCGTCGCGAGGTATGCAGGCCCTCGTTTACCACCAAGGCCAGGGAACCTACGCCAATGGAGTCCAGGTTGACCAAGAACGCTCCGCGTATGTCCTTGCGATGGGCGTCTATAAAGGCCTGTATGCCTGCATGGCTGGTTTGGGATGCGCCAGTGGCAACAAACCAGATGTCGTGTGCCACAAGATACTCGTCGCCAAGCTCTAGGATCGCGTCTTGGAGGTCATCCGCATCTATAACCAGGGGCTCTTCCTCTCTCAAGTCCATGCGTTGCGTTGCGCCACCCTTCCAATCGGAAGACTCTTCCTTGCCCCAGAAGCTCTTGCGCTCGGGTTTGGGTTGAGGAATGGGCTCCTCATCGGCGTATTCGTCAAGGTCGAGGAACTCGTCCTCAAGAAGATCGTCCTCTGGGTAGGCTTGCTCCTCAAGCTCCTCCTCTGGCTCCTCAACGGGCTCTTCTTCCAAGAAGTCCTCAGCAAAGTCCTCTACTACGGGGTCCTCCTCTATTGGTTGAATCTCCTCAACGTCTGGCACCTCGTCTTCGTAGGGCTGCTCGTCGTAGGACACGTACTCGTCGTACTCGTCCTCCACATATGGTGCGTATCCATAGGCATAGCTCGCCAGAGGATCGACAAACGCCTCCGATGGATCGGGAAGGTCCAAAAGAGCCGCCCTGCGAGCGATGTTCATGGCCGGTCGCGGCGGTTGGTAGGAAGTCACACCCCAGCTGGGATCCTCCACCGGCTGAGGCCTGTCCCTATGAGCCACCCTGCCAACCTCATCGTCATAAAGGTCGTAGCTGTCCGATATGGTATCGAGGCCCGTGGTGTCGCGTGGAAGAATGTCCGCATCCTCTTCGTAGTCAAAATGAAGGACGTTGGGATCTATCAGAGGCTCTTCGACTTCCTCGGGCGCCTCGTCTTCGTAATCCTCGTATTCTTCCTCAATAACATAGGCCTCTTCTTCTTGGTAATCATCGTCGTAGAGGTCATCCTCCGCAAACTGATCCGTCTCCTCATCGGAAACCGGCGGCTCCTCGACCTCGTAGTGTAGCGGCTCGTACGCAGGCGTCTCTTCCTCCGCCTCGTCCTCATCGTTCTCTTCGTATACCTCTTCGTCGTAGTCCTCGAACTCTACGTATTCCTCTTCGTAGTCCCCTATCTGCTCTTCCGTGTCATCGGGAGCCCAGAGTCTTTGGAAGAAGAGCTTTATGCGCTCCCAGAGCGTGGGGGCGGCATCCTCTTGGTCTTCTACCGCATACTCGCCCGTGTACTGCTCGCCATCGTCTTCCAGCCACTCTTCCTCGTAGTCCGCATCGTAGTCGCTTCTGGCCTCTTCTTCGTCTGCCTCAACGTCGACATCTTCTGGAACATCGATCTCTGCCGTGGCTACAGGCTCCAAGTCATCCTCGTCGTCCCAGTCGAGAGAATCGTCAAACTCATCTATATACGCTTCCTCGTCTTCCGACTCATCCTCAACGGGCTCAGGCTCCTCATCCTCAAGACCTTCGTCATCGAGGTCCTCCTCAGCAAGGTCTTCCTCGGCCTCATCAAGAGGCTCTTCTAGAGGCTCCTCGAGCTCGTCTTCCTCAAGATATAGCTCTTCGGGATACAGGTCGTCAAAATCGTAGTCGTCATCCTCGTCGTCAAAGCTCAGGACTTCGTCCTCTTCCTCAACCGACTCCTCGTAGGTTTCTACGCCGTCCTGCGCGTCATCAGCCGGCTCTTCCTCTTCTTCTGTCTCCTCTGCCTCCAGCGTGCGGTCTTCTCCGCGATCTATGTCTATGTCGGATCCCCTGTTCTTAGAGAAGAACTCACGGATGTTTGCCACGCGTTCCGAGAACCAGACGCCCAACGAGCTGGGAGTATCATCGTCGTCGTCGTAATCTTCCTCGTAGTCGTCATCCTCGTCCTCGATGTACTCGTCATCATCGTCGTAGGACTCGTCCTCGTAGTCTTCCTCGTATTCCTCTTCCTCACCGTCAAAGTCTTGGGGCTCCTCGTCCAGACCGTCGTCGTATTCGTCAGTCTCTTCGGACGCTTCGAACGCCGCCTCGTCATACGATGCGTCCCCCTCAGCCGCTTCGTACTCCAGCTCGTCCTCGCCCATTGCCGGCTCTTCTATGTATTCCTCATACTCTTCGACAGCAGCCGAGGCATCTTGCGGGAGGCTTCCCTCTTCCACAACGGTAACGCGAGGCTCCTCGTAAACCACGTCACACGTGGGGGGTAGGATCCCAAGCGACAGGAGCACGTCGGCACCATGGCGCACACCCCTCGTCTCCTCCACAACCTGTACCAACCGGGGTACCGGAGTAAACACCGCCTGGTCGCCTGCGCGCCTAAGCATAGTCTCTCCACCTGTCTCCACCGCTTTGTCCACCCTGTCCGCAGCGGGTCGAACCTTGTTTGCGATGGCAAGCAGCGCCGCAACCGAGGACTTGTTGTCGTTAGATCCCGGCGTGCACGGCGCAAAGTGGTCATATATGTCTGCGACTGAGGCAAAGAGGACTGGCAGGCAGCACAGAAGGCTCAGGACCCACATAAACGTACGGATCATGCCCGGAAGAAATGGCAGCGCCTGAATAACGATGAAGGCTGCCACCGCAAGGACCATGGGCGTGGTTATACGACGGAGGGTAACCTGATAGCGTGCCAAGGGTCCCTTGCGCAGAAGGCTTTCGCGCGGCGTGTCGTAGTGAGCTACGATTACGATGGGGCGAGCACCCTTTACCACCTTGTCGCCCGTTGCCCGATGCACGGCCACGACGTTTTGGCTTTGGGAGGACGGCCCAATGTCTTCCAGGATGTTGCTGTCGGTAAAGTGACCAAACGCCGCCAACCCTGCGCAGAGGGCCGCGACCAAAAGCAGTACGTAATGGATGGCCTCCGTGGTCACTCCGCTAGCTATGAGGCAAACAAACATAATGCACATCAGGATGGGCATAAAGATGGGGCCAGACGGATGGGTCTCAAATTCCTCCACCCTGGTCTCTAGCCCATGATCTTTAAAAATACCGGCAAGAACCTCAGACGCCTGGTATTCCTCTTCACTGTTTGCTGGAGCAATCTCGATTCGCTCATCAAGATAGTCCATATATTCGCGCGTACTGGCCATGTCTCTCTTCCTTTGCTGCTCGCATACGGACAGGCATGCCGCCTCAATGGTCCAGTATACGAAAAACAGCCTCGCTAGGGGTACCACACGGCCCATGCTTTCCGTTAGATGCCCCTATATGCGGGTCAATGACTGTTTTGCCTGCCAATCGAACCCTGTCGTTTTGGATGTGCGACAAATTATATATCTATTGAGCTTACAAAATACACTGTATTATTGGGTAATATCCCAACTCTCAACGTTTAAGGGGGCTTATGGGCACCTGGGATGACGAATTTAGGGAACCGACCCAAGACGAGCAGTCGGCCCGACGGATATTGGCCCTTGCGGTCGCATTCATCAACGCGCACCGTCCGCTCAACATGACAGAGATACACCGCGAGTTCTACCCCAACATGACCGACGCGACGTTTAGGAAGACGTTCTTGCGAGATAGGGAGCGACTTGCGGCAGCGGGTCTTGCGCTTTGCAACGGACCCAAGGTGGACGACGTGCTTACGTGGAGGGTGGACGAGGAGTCCTCGTTTGCGAGGGAAAACATGCTCACCCAAGAAGACGCCATCGTGCTCGACTGCCTGCTGCTCCCCCTGGCCAGCGACCCCTCCTTCCCCTATGCGCGCGACCTCAGGCTCGCACTGACCAAGATAGACCGTTCGTTTGACGGCACCTCGCAGGCTGCGATTCCTCCCGAGGCGCGCAGACGAAACAACAACATCTCTCGCATGGAGGACTGCATGAGCTCCGGCCATGCCGCCAAGGTAACGTACAAGAAGTCGGATGGAACCGTCATAACCAGGGTGCTCGCCCCCTATGGATTCTTCTTCCTGCACGAAAGCACCTACATGGTCGCCGCAAGGGCGGGCAGCGACGTGATTGAGGGCGAACCGCCGCACACGTACAACCTAGACAGGGTTCTGTCGGCGCGCGAGATGCCACGCATTGGGTTTGTGCGACCGGCCGACTTTGACATTCGCGACTTTATAAACCTGCCGTTTCAGATGGGGCCCGCACGCTACGAGGCCACCTTTGAGCTTGCGGATGGCACGCATGTTGTGGAAGAGGTAAACGACGAGGACGTTGCAGTGTCCTGGGCCATAGCAAAAGGTGCCACACCACGTTCCCCTGAGTCGCTGGTCAGTTCATGGAAGCTATGTCTTTCCAATCTTGCGGAGGGAGAAGACCTCTTATGACGAATGCAAGGTCGCAACGCTCCGGCAGAAAGAACAACAACGAGAGGATAAGGGAGCTCGTTGCCTTGATTGGCTCCCTTAGCAAGACAGGTGACTCCATATCCCTTGACGCCATCTCAAGTCGACTCGGCCTCAGCTTGGAGGAGGCCAAGACCATGATGGACATAGTGTGCCAGGCCTCGAGCGAGGAGTGGGGAGGGCTGCTCATATCGTCCAACGACGAAGGCACCGAATTCACCTTGCAGTATCCCGGTGTGCGTGGTCGTCCCATTCGTCTTACCAAGGCCGAGTCCATCGCCCTCATTCACGCACTGGACCTGGCAGGCATTACCGAGCAGGACCCCCTTAGACAGAGGCTTCTGTGTGCATTCTCATCCTCCGAGGTAGACGAGGAGGTCGTTAAAAAAGCCCTAGGAGGCTCCGCTGTCTCCCCGCAGTCGTCCCTTCTGTTGTGTGCACAGTCACAGGTGGAGAGAAGGTCGCTCACGTTCTTGTACAAAGGGATCAAGGACAGCCATCCGCGTAAGAGAAGGGCTGCCGTGCGCACGCTCGCCATGGAGGATGGCCGCTGGTACGTTGCCGCCCACGACCTTGACCTTGGGGAGGAACGCACCTTTAGGGTAGACCGCATGGCCGATGCGACCTTAGGTCCCGCGTTCGACCTTCCAACCAACACTGGCCCAACCGAGCAAAGGATGGTGGGTATTACCTTTACCGACCTAACGTATTACACCATGTTCGACTGGCCCGGCCTTCGTGTAATACGTACTACACCTACCACCCTATATGCCGAAATACCGTATTACGGTGAGGGTAGTACATGGTTATTACGCCGTATTTGCGCAGGTAAAGGATGTATTATTGTGGATGACGATTGTATTATGCGTAATGCGCAAAAATACGCCGCGCGGCTTTTGGCAAGCGGATGATCGGGCGATGGGGATACAACCCATCGCTCGTCCCGGCTGTTCTTTTGCTATCGCTCGTGGCCAGCTCTCCACAAGCTTATGTAGCGTCCCACGCTCGCCCGCTCAAGAATCGAGACGCTCTGAGACGGCAGCGCATTGATAAACGTCTTTCCGTAACGCTTTGTGGTAACGCGCGAATCCGCTATCACCAGCACTCCCGTATCCGTATTCGTACGAATGAGCCTTCCTGCAGCTTGCTTTACCGACAAAACCGCCTCGGGAAGGGAGTAGCGCCACCATGCCCGCGGCTCTCGAAGCTCCCGCTCGCGCACCAGAGGGTCTTGTGGACTTGCAAAGGGAAGCTTGGGTATTACCACGCACCTTAGCGTATCGCCCGCGGCATCGAAGCCCTCCCAAAACGACTTTAGGGCAAAGAGGGACAAGGTTTCCTCCGCCATGAACTTCTCCCTAAGCCTTCTGGGCGATGACCCTCTTTCCTGACAGGCAAGGTCGAGGTGCAGAGCGTCCAGGCGTGGCTTGAGGTTTCGGTATACCTGTTCCATCTCTCTTCGATTGGTGAACAACGTGAGTACCGAACCCTCCATTGAGCGGTGCACCTCATACAACAGGTCCTCCAACTCCGTAAGATACCTTCGGTCGTTTGGCGCCGGCATGTCACGTACAGCCACCACGGACATGTTTTCGTCAAAATTGAAGCTGCTGTCCACGCGCAGGCATTTGCGTTGGTCCTTGTGCACCTGATCCAGCCCCACCGCATGCTCAAAGTGCTCAAAGCTGTCTCCCACCGCCATGGTTGCCGAGGTGTAGTTGACGCTTAGCACCTCCGGATACCACAGGTTCGCCAAGTCCGAGCCAACGTCGAGCTTCTGCGCCACGAGCTTCTCTTGTCCCATGCGCCTCTTTGCCCGGTAGAGCTCCGCAGAGTACACGTATGACTGATCGGGCTCCAACACTATGGTCTTTAGGGCATCCAGGAGCACTGCGAGGGAACGGCTCGCATCCAAGAGCTGGGCCGCAAGCTGTGGCGCCTCCGGCGCGAGCGCATCTGCGACTTCTGCCAATGTCTTGGTGGCCTCTTCAAACGCCACGCCAAGCGCGGCACCACTGTTCTGTATTGCCACCCACTCGTCGCTCTTTCGCACGTTGTCGTCTATCCAGAGCACGGTATTGTCATACCCGCCCGCACCGTGCGCTAAGGCGCTGAGGTTGTGAACGCATGCAAGAAAGTCGGAGCTCCTTACGGCGGCACTCTGAACCAGAGCCGACGCCTTGACCAAGAGGCCAACCACCAATGTGGATGCATCAAGCGTGGACGATTGGGTAATCGCCGCATGCAGAACGCCACTGCTCGTACCACCCAACGTGGCAAACACCCTGTTGGTCGCCTCCGCAGAGATCTCCTTTGCCCATTGGCGGCGAGCCTCTTGCTCAAACGAGTGAGCCTCGTCCACAACCCAATGGCGTATGGGCGGAAGTATGGCGTTATCCAAGGCAATGTCGCGTAGCAGCAACGAGTGGTTTGTGACCACCACATCCGCACACGCAGCCCGCTTTCGCGCGCCATGCACAAGGCACTCGTTTGGGTAATACGGGCAACGCATCCTTACGCATTCGTTTGGCGTTGTGGTAAGCAGGTCTCGTGGCACAAAGCGCCAACGTATGCCCAAGGCGTCCAAATCGCCGTTTGGCGACTGGCTCGCAAACGACAATACCGTGGCTATGGCCGTAAGCATGTCGCTTGCGACGGCCTGGTCCGACCTTCCCTCGTGCTCGACTGAGCCAACTGGCAGCTCTCGCACGGTAGCCAGATCGGTCCTGCGCAAGCATGGGTAGTGATCGTATCCCTTTATGCTGGTATGGGAAACGCCTTTCGGTAGGGTCTGGCTCAGCAATGGCAGCTCGTGTGCCATAAGCTGGTCGGTGAGCGCGTTGGTCTTTGTTGCCACGCCCACGGTCACGTTGTTCTTCTGGGCAAACATGACAGAGGGGATGAGGTAGGCCATAGACTTTCCCACGCCTGTTCCCGCCTCAACGGCGCGATGGGTGGAATCGCTCAAGGCGGCTCCTATCTCCTGAGCCATAACGATCTGCTCGGGCCGTGTCTCGTACGACTCGTACATGTCGCTTACGAGTCCTCCCGCGGCAAATGCCTCCTCTATGTGCGAGGACTCTATGCCCTTAACCAAGCGCGCGGCAGATTGTCTGCTCTCCTCTGCCATGGGGTCTTGCCTTCTATGTCCGGTCGTCTGCGCAACGAGCATGCGGCGCACGTCCTTGAGCGAGAGCTTTTGCCCCAGCTTCTCTCCCGCCAGATGCGAGACGATGGGCCTGTACGACCAGTCTACGTCTTCGTGCATGTGCGCCAATTGGTCCAAGACTCCCGACGGAAGGTCCGACAGGGCGAGCAAGAGAATCCTCCAAAGACCGCAGAGGGCATCCACGTCCGCCATGGCCCGATGCGTTACGGGATGGCAGCCAAAGACCTCCGCCATGTGGGAAAGACGATGTGACGAGAGCCTGGGCAACGCGATGCGCGACAGCGCAAGCGAGTCTATCCAGGTGTCGCTCACGTTGACCCCACCCGGAACCTGCTCTATAAACGTCCTGTCAAACGAGGCGTTGTGTGCCACCACAGGTAGCCCGCCAACAAACTCGCAAAGGCTCGAAACCGCCTCCACAGCAGAGGGTGCATTACTAACATCTAGATCTGTAATACTTGTTAATACACGTATTTCAGCAGGTATTGGACCTGTTGGATGTACAAACGTCTGAAATCTTTCAACTACTTTTCTACCTGTAATACGCGCTGCGGCAATCTCTATAAGCTCGTTTTGCCTAAACGAGAGACCGGTGGTCTCGGTGTCGAGCATAACGATGTCCTCCTCTAGGAGGCCAAAGGTCGTCTGCTCCGCACGTCGTGCCAGCGACTCGTATCGGTCCCTCACCACAGGGGGAGTATCGGGCAGAAGAATGGATTCCAGGGTGACGGATTTCTCCTTCTCCGCCATTGGCTACCTCTTGTCTTCGAGCGCAAGCTCCACGAACCTCTTGCAGAGTTCGGGAAACTCTATGCCACCATGGCGTGCGGAGTCGGGAAGCAGGCTTGCCGACGTCATGCCCGGAATGGTGTTTGTCTCAAGGATTACCGGGGTACCATCTTCTTTAACGATAAAGTCGCTACGTGAGCACCCCTTGCAACCAAGCGCGCGATGCGCGGCGATTGCATAGCGCTGAGCAAGGGCATACGACTCTTCCGAGATTCGTGCGGGTATGCGATGATGCAGCTCGGACGGCTCGTACTTAACCTTTATGTCGTAGAATTCGGCACCCGTCACTATTTCGACAACGGGAAGCGCTGTGGGATCCTGGTTTCCCAACACGGGCACGGTGATCTCGGTCCCAGCCACGGCGGCCTCTATGAGCACGTGCCCACCCTTCTGAGCCGCAGTGTCGATCGCTTCCGCCAGCTGGTCGGCTTGGGCGACGCGCGTGACACCATAGCTCGAACCGTTTCGCGTGGGCTTTACAAAGAGGGGCAGGCCAAGCTGTTGCACAATCTCGTCGAGTTCCGCAGACGTTGGCACATGTCCGTACTCTATGGTAACGCCCTTGGCCACCGGAATTCCCGCGCTCTGGTACACGAGCTTCGTAACGTCCTTCTCCATTGCCATGGACGACGCCAGCACGCCGGAGAAGGTATAGGGCACATGCAGGACCTCAAGCATCCCCTGGACGCATCCATCCTCGCCATACTCGCCATGCAGTGCCAAGAAGGCCACGTCGTAGCGTTCCCTGGCCATGGTAAGCACAAAATCGTCTGCCGCTATGTCCAAGAGGTCAACCATGTCGAATCCGGCTGCGTGCAGGGCCGCCCGCACCTCTCGTCCGGAGTTTAGGGAAACCTCCCGCTCGTCCGACCAACCTCCCGCAAGCACGGCCACCTTGCAACTAGTTACATCGTTCATCATGTTCTTTTTCCTTGTTCCACGAGCCTGCGCTAGACTCGTATCCATTGGGTTATGTCTAAGAAAGCTACTGAACGAGGATACTTCGTTGTACCCGTTCGTGCGAGGACAAGGGGAAAATAACATGCAGCCTAAAGATGTTTTGGAGCCAATGGATACCAAGGATGTCAAAGCGAGGGAGAAGCGGGACCTCAGGTCCCTGTCAAAAAAGGAGCTCTCAGAGCTTTTGGTGGAGCTGGGACAGCCGGCATTTAGGGCCAAGCAAATCGAGTCATGGATATGGGAGAAGGGCGTCTCGTCGTTTGACGACATGACAAACCTCCCCAAGTCCCTGCGTGTGGCATTGGCGCAGACTTGCACGCTGGGTGGAGTCCACGTGATTGCCTGCCAGAGGTCCACGGACGGAAGCAGAAAATACCTGTTGGAGTTTGAGGACCACACGTCCGTGGAATGCGTGGGCATGCCTTCGGGCCAGCGCCTTACCGTGTGCGCCTCCACGCAGGCCGGATGCGGCATGGGATGCGCCTTCTGCGCTACCGGAAGTGCCGGACTCACTCGCTCCCTCACGGCCGGGGAGATATTCGATCAGGTGGCACACGTAAGGGATGACTTTGGATGCCGCGTGACCGGCGTGGTGATGATGGGGCAGGGCGAGCCCTTTGCCAACTACGATGCCACCCTCGCAGCCCTGCGCAAGCTCAACTCGCCCACAGGCATGGGCATAGGCGCGCGTCACCTCACGGTGTCCACCTGCGGCATCATTCCCATGATCACGAGGTTCTCTAAGGAGCCCGAGCAGTTTACCTTGGCCGTGTCGCTGCATTCGGCCGTGCAACGCACGCGCGACGCGCTCATGCCTGGCGTAAAGAGATACTCGCTTCTGCGACTCTACGACGCAATGGGGGAGTACGCCCAAAGGACCGGCAGGCGGCCGACCTACGAGTATGCGCTCATACGCGGCGTAAACGACTCCGACGAGGAGCTAACGTATCTCTGCGACTTCTGTCGCGACACGTTGTGCCATGTAAACATCATCCAGCTCAACGAGGTCCCAGGGTCCAAGTTCCAGCCCGCCACGCCGCGCAGGGCAAACGAGTTCGTACGTAGGCTGGCAAGCGTGGGTGTGGAGGCCACCATTCGCCAGTCCCGCGGCGCCGACATAGACGCAGCGTGTGGCCAGCTTAAGCAACGTCTGGCCTAACCTGCGGACGGCGAGAGTCGCTCTGATGTGAGTCGCCCCGCCGCCTTGCATATTAGGCAACGGGGCGATCTTTTTTTGCCAATCGTATGTTTCACGTGAAACACTCAGTATCCCAGTGCCTCCCACTGGGCCGCAGTTCTCTCTTGGTTGGCGCGCGCGGCTGCCTCCTCCTCGCTCCGCGTGGGACCATCCGACATAAGCGGAGTTATGGAGTCGCTGATCTCCCTCGTGGCGGCACGCAACACGTCGGCACCCTCTTGCAGCGCTGCCTTCTGCTCGTCACCAAGCATGTACCTGTAGACCGCCGTGATTCCCACGATCACAACGCCCAACGCTATTGCCATTCTCTCCAGTGTTCTCATCTTATTCTCCCAGTATCTTGTTAACCAGCTCGTCAAGCTCGGCCTCGTCGCCAAACTCTATCTCAATCTTATTACGACCACGTACAGTTCGCACCACGACCTTGGTGGAAAGCTTCTGTCTGAGCGTCTTGGCGGCCTGGACAAAGGATTGCGGCCTTGCTGCTTTGGAAGCGGGCTGCTGTGGCGTTTTGACAAAAACCCTCGAACCGAGCATTTCTGTCTGACGAACCGACAATCCCTCGTCCACCACCTTGTGTGCCAAGGCGATTCGATCCTCGTTATGGGGAACCGAGAGTATGGCGCGCGCATGCCCCGCCGTTATGGATCCATCCCAAACGAGCTCCTGCACCTCTGGCGGAAGCTCCAAGAGCCGCAGCGCATTGGCAATGGACGACCTGGACTTGCCCAAAACCTGTCCCAGCTCCTCCTGCGTGAGGCCGTGTTGCTCCATGAGGTCCTTATACCCGCGCGCCGCCTCCAGAGGATTGAGATCGGAGCGCTGCAGGTTCTCTATGAGCGCCAGCTGAAGCACCTCCTTGTCCGTCACATCGCGCACCACGGACGGGACCGTCTGTAGACCCGCGCGACATGCGGCCTGGTATCTGCGCTCTCCGGCTATTATTTGATACGACCCATCCATGGGTCTCACCACAATGGGCTGCAGGATTCCGTTTGCACGTATGGAACTCGCAAGTTCCTCCAGCTCTTCCTCGTCAAACGTCCGCCGCGGCTGGTCGGGATTCGGCTTGACGTCGGATATCCGCAATTCCAAGAGAGTGCCCGCCGAGGGCGTGTCGTAACGCACCTCTCCGGCGGTCTCTCCCAAGAGTGCCCCAAGCCCCCTGCCCAATCCGGCGCGCTTAGCCATGCGCAATCACCTCGTCGGCAAGCTCGCCATAGGCAATGGCACCCTTGCTTGTGGGGGCGTAGAGGTTGATGGGCAGTCCGTGACTTGGTGCCTCCGAGAGCTTGACGTTGCGCGGAATGATGGTTGAGAAGACCTTGTCACCAAAGTACGCCCGAACCTCTTCCACGACCTGCTTGGAGAGCGTGGTGCGGACGTCAAACATGGTCATGACGACGCCAAAGACGTCCAGGGTTGGGTTGAGGCGTCCCTTTACCATGCGCATGGACTCAAGCAGCTTGGAGAGGCCCTCGAGGGCGTAGAACTCACACTGAATGGGTATGAGCAGCGAGTCTGCAGCCACAAGGGCGTTTACCGTTAGAAGCCCCAGCGAAGGGGGACAGTCCACAAAAACGTAGTCGTACTGGTCCCTTACGGGCTCCAAGACGTACCTCAACACGCTCTCGCGCGCCATGACGCTCACCAACTCTATCTCTGCGCCGGCGAGCTGGATGGTCGCCGGAGCCACCTCGACGCCATTGATGGGGGATGCGGCCAAGACCTCCTGCAACGGCACGTTGTTCATCAGGGAATCGTACACGTCCGCCTTGAGCGAGTCCTTGTCTACGCCAAAGCCGCTCGTGGCGTTACCCTGTGGGTCGAAGTCGACCACCAGAACTTTCTTGCCTCGTTCTCCCAACGCAGCCGCCAAGTCTATGGCAGTGGTGGATTTACCCACCCCACCCTTTTGGTTGATGATTGCGATTACTTGTGCCACGCTGCCTCCAATCACCTGCTTCGTTTGCGTGCACCTCCACAACGCCCCCACGGGTTCGGGGGTGCGCGTCACCTTGCGGGCTACCATACTACCCGAAGCAAGCGACAAGAATGGCGTAATTGCCATAAGCTCAACGTTGCCGCAGAGTTATCGTTACCGTTCACGGGTCGGCCAGCTGGGCTTGGCGGTCCATGCTAGGTCGTCGCGCGGGCCCATCGCGACCACTCGCGGTCCTGTTCGCGATGTGGTTTGCGACATTTCCGGGCCGGATCTGTCGCTTTTCGCATC
>JAUMWL010000053.1 GCA_030529665.1 Coriobacteriales bacterium | reverse complement strand
CTGCCCAAGACCATCGACAACGACACCTGGGGCACCGACTACACCTTTGGCTTCGACTCCGCCATTGAGGTAGCGACCAAGTGCATCGACGACATCCACACCACCGCCAGCTCCCACGGCCGCGTGTTCGTGATCGAGATCATGGGCCACAAGGTTGGCTGGATTCCTCTGTATGCAGGCATCGCCGGTGGCGCTGACGTCATTCTGCTCCCCGAGATTCCCTACGACCTCGACAAGGTCATCAAGACCATCGAGCATCGCGACGGCACGGGCAGCCGCTTCTCCATTATCGTGGTCGCCGAGGGCGCCATCTCCAAGGCGGACGCCAAGCTCTCCAAGAAGAAGTACAAGAAGAAGGTTGCCGCACGCGGGCACTCCATTGCCTACGAAGTGGCGCACGAGCTCGAGGCCCGCACCGGTCGCGAGATTCGCGTGGCGGTTCCCGGCCACACCCAGCGCGGCGGACAGCCTTGCGCGCGCGACCGCGTGTTTGCCACGCAGGTTGGCGTAGAGGCCGCAACCGGCATCCTTGCCGGCGAGTGGGGCTTTATGGTTGCCGACAAGAACCGCGACATCGTGCGCGTGCCGCTTGACATCGTGGCCGGCCGCCTGAAGACCGTCGACCCCGAGAGCCAGCTCGTAAAGCAGGCAAAGATGCTGGGCATCACGTTTGGCGACTAGCGTTTGAGGCATCGTTCTTGCAGCGTCGCAAGGCACAGGAGCCGCTCGATTTTATCGGGCGGCTCTTTTTTGACACATCGTTTTCAGGAAAGGATGTGCCGCTTGTACTCAGATGGGCTAGCCAATGGCTATGCTTCCGTCGGCGCAGAATTGTAGCGGCGTGTCATAGAACTCACGCAACGCCCGCAGCAAATAGAAGGTATCCAAGACGCCCGCCGTCTCGTAGGACGAGTGCATGGCAAGCTGGGGCAGGCCAACGTCCACGGCCGACATGCTCGCGTTGCGCACGAGCAGGTTGCCCAACGTAGAGCCGCCGGGCGAATCGCTCCGATTGGCAAACGCCTGCACGGGCACGTCCGCGCGACGGCACAGAAGCTTGAACACCGAGCGCGACACGGCATCGGTGGTGTATCGCTGCGCTGCCGACTCCTTAATCACCACGCCTTGGTTGAGCCACACGCGATTGTTTGTGTCATAGAGCTCCGGATGGTTGGGATGCACGGCGTGCGCGTTGTCGCAACTTACCAGGAGCGACCTTGCCAACGCACGCGCGTACAAGTCGGTGGAGGCACACAGGCCATCCTCGCTTGCCAGCCCGTCGCAGATGCGTCGCAGCGTTTGGGGAACAAACGTGGAAAGCGCGCCTTGCATGGTGCCCGACCCCACCTCTTCGTTGTTGAGGCAGGTGTACACGCATATTCCCTGCTCGTCGCTCGTCTGCAAAAACGCCTGCAGCGAGGCATGGGCGCACTGCAAGTCATCGAGTCGCGGGCCAGACACAAACTCCCCCGCGGCTCCCCACACCACGGCCGGCTGCCTGTTTACGAGCATGAGGTCGTGTCCCATAATGCGCTCGGGGTCGACGCCCAGCGCCTGGGCAACCATGGCGCCAAACCCGCCTTGCCCAAGCTCGCCTGCCGAGAAGAGCGGGCACATGTCAATCTGGCGGTTGAGAGCACCACCCTTGTTTACCTCGCGGTCCTGGTGAATTGCCACGCTGGGAATCAGCAGCAAGTCCTCGCTCGGTGCGATGAGGTAGCTGCGCAGGACGTCTTTGTCCTGCACAAGGACCCGGCCCGCAATCGAGAGCGGCCTATCGAGCCAGGTGCGGTCTATGAGTCCGCCGTAGCCTTCCACGTTAATGCGCACGTATGCACCCGGGCCTTCCAGCTCCGGCACGTCCTTTACCTTGTACGTGGGAGAATCGCTATGCGACGAGACCATGCGAAAGCAGGGCACGTCCACATGCTCCCCCACCCGCAAGGCTATTATGCTCGAGTCGTTGCGCGTGGTGTAATACCTGCCACCGCGCTCGATGCGCCACGAATCGACCTCGCTCAAGCGCAGAAAACCTGCACGCTCAAGTCGCTCGCCAATCGCCCGCACCGTGTGAAACGGACTTGGGCATTCCGATATAAACGAACAGAGCTCCTGCGAGAGTAGCGTGGCCTCGTGGTTGGGTCCCTCGGTCGACACGTTAGCGCTCCGCCCGCTTAGCCATGCCGCGCGAGAGCAAGACCGCAACGATCGTTACCAGAGCCGGCACGGATGCCATGCACACCACCGGAAGGTTGTCCGACACCTGGTCGGGACCAACTAGATATACGATCAGCGCGATGCAGGCAGCTTGTAGCAGGAACACCACAAGCCCCAAAGACACCATCTTGCCAATGCGCGCCGGAACGTTGGCAATAAGCGCCCCGCGAGCGCCAAACACAAGGGACACCACGCCCTCCGCACAGAGGGCGAACGGAGCCATTGTTGCAGCGCCGCCGACTGCAAACACAATGCCTGCAACCACCAGCGCCAAGCCTAGGAACAGCTCGATGAGGGTTAGGATCTTTACGCGCTTTGCTTCTGAAGACATGACAACCTCGTCTCTGTGATTGTTTGTAAGCGGACGGCACTATGTAGGCTAGGCTATCACACTCTTGCGGTTTGCGTGCGAGAAAAGACCGGGCAAAGGAGGGCGGAGGCGGCGCTCGTCTGTGAGCCCCACCTCGCCCGGCCTGTATTTGTGCCTGTTAACGCTACTCGATCCAAATGCGCACGGCCTCGATGCGCTTTCCCTGGCCGCGCGTGCCTGCCCAATGTCCTGCCGTAACGGGATCCATCCAGCCCACGCCCTGCTCATGCACCTGGTACTTGAGCGTCTTGCCCTTGAGGGCCCCGGGCCATCTGGTAACGCGGAACATAACGGCCTCTATGCGCCTTCCCTGTCCCACCGTACCGATTACGGGGTCGTTCTTGGAACTGCCAGTCCCGGAGTTCTTGCCCTTGCGGATGCCGTCGTAGTAACAGTTGCCTATGCCTTGCTCGTGGGTGTATGCGTCCAGTATCATACCGGCGGGCGGGGTTATCTTTAGCGCCTCAAGCCGCAGCGAGGCTCCCACGGTACCTGCAATCTGCCCGTCTCTGACCGCGGGCAACCATCCCACGCGCTCACAATGCGCGCGATAGAAGATGCCGTTGGTGTTCTTTACCCTAGACTTTGGCTGCTCTGGCAAGGGCTCTGGCTTCTTGTTTGGCTCGTTGTGCGAAATGTGGAGGTCGGCGCGGTGGTTGTAGTGGAGCACCGTGGTCCACGGGCCGTCGTAGTAGTCACGGAAGATGGACTCCTCGCCGTCCTGGTCGCCCACCTGGCCTCCGGTGGCCGTGTGGAGCTCGTTTCGGTTGAACTCGGAAAGGCAGTCGTAGCCAAACACGCCGTCGTTGCCGCCGTCCTGGCACATGGCGGTGTGGCCGCCCATGTAATCGGTCTTGGGACGCAGGTACAAATCGCCACGCCTGGCATCGCTGAGCGAGCTCTCAAAGAGACCCGATTCCACAAACGCATCCTCCATGTCGCCCGTAAAGGTCGCTCCGTCCAGCGCATGCTCGTAGGGCGTGCCCGTGAGCGCCAGACGCCACGCCGTGATCACCGAGCTCGCACAGTCGTAGTCGCCCAGCCTGTAGGTATAGGAGCGGCCCGCGATGCCAAGCGTCTTGGTCTGGCCAAGCTGTCCGCCCCAACGGTCTCCCTGCGAGTAGCCGTTGTGCGGGTCTATGACCATGTCGTAGTGTATGCGCGCAGCCACGTCGGCGAGGTTGATTGCGCCTGTGCCCATGTGGGAGTTGACCTCCCTCGCCAGCCGGTCGAACTGCCCGTCGAGCCAGGGCCCGGGGCAGTCGGTGTCCTGGAACCAGCGGTGCTTGGTGAGCAGCATGTCGGTGGCGGCCAGCCCGTCGTAGTCAGCCGAGCCGCGATACACCAATCGCGTCTTGCCGTTGCGCCGGCAGATGTCGGCGCAGAGGGCCACGAGCGAGCGCCACGTGGCGTCGGGGAGCTGCCCGTACTCGTGGCCACCGCCCGCGTCCATGTAGTTGGCGCACTCGATGGTCACGGCGCGGTTGTCGTTGGCCGAGCTGCCGCTCGTCCAGGCGCGGAGCCCTTCGGGGACGTTGAGCACGATGTCGCCGTCCCTGCCGATGCAGTAGTTGGCGCTCGCCTGCCTCGACGCGGGCACGAAGCTCTGAGCGCACGTCTCGCCGTCCGTATACCAGCACATGTAGTGCGGCGTGATGGTGTCTATGGCGTGGTTCCTGGGACCACCGTTATTGTCCGTGAGCACGCGCTTGTTCACCAACGAAGACTCACTCATAACTAACCCCTTTTCCCTCTGCGTGCGCTTCCACTATATATCGTGATGCATAGCAGATGGGTCGCAGGCCACACGTCGCTTTGTCACGATACCAACATATGAGGAGCGCTACTGTCTGGCGCGCCGCTCGTGGCCGATTGCGTGATGGAGACGACCGGTCTCGTGACCACGTGTACGCCTCCGCAGGCTGAGTGGACAAGCTCACTCATAGACTCACGGCGCCGGCGGAGATAATACCTCGAGGTTGAAGCGTGCTGTCTTTGCGAGCTGTGTGGGTCCGGGATGGGGACGCGTGCTGTAATTGCGAGCTGTGTGGATGGCCAACCCACACTGGTCGCAATCACAGCACACATGGAACGAGACTGCCCACACTGCTCCAAAAGTCAGCACGCTTAGCGCTAAGAAACCCACACTGGTCGCAATCTCAGCACATGTTTAGGGCCCAGACCCACACAGCTCGAAAAAACAGCACGCGCCCGCGACTGCAACCCAAACCCTTGGGCTCCAGTACTACTACCGCACGCCGTTTTACGACACAGAATGCACACATAAAGCTGGTTTATCGGATTGTGGGCTCGGATCACATTTATACCTCTGGACTATACGCACTTGAGCATCCATAATGCGAACTCAGTTAAGCTTCCGTTCGCTCTCATACTAAAAAGGAAAAGGCCAGACATGACGTCTGGCCTCGTAGAGTTATGGTGGGCCCGGAGGGATTCGAACCCCCAACCCAGGGATTATGAGTCCCCTGCGCTAACCGTTGCGCCATAGGCCCGTTTAGAAATAAGGCGACGACTCACGTCGTCGCCCTGAGTTCTTGGTGGAGAATAGGGGGATCGAACCCCTGACCTCATGACTGCCAGTCATGCGCTCTCCCAGCTGAGCTAATTCCCCGTTGCTTGGCGCGAGACATAATATACGGTATCCGTCGCTTCGCGTCAAGCGAGAATGGTAAAAAATTTCGGCCATTCTTTGAAGGACGTTGAAAGGTTGAGTTGAAAGGCCTTGAAAGGGCTTTTTGAAAGGGCTCGAAAGACGGTTGCGGGTTGAGCGCAAACTCATCCAGACGCCCTACATCGGCGTGAGCTTATCGCCAAGACGCCGGAATAACCAAGAGCATCAGAACGCACATCGCCGTTGGGACGCGCGTGCAAAAACGGATGTATTGGGACCCGAATCCACTGCGTAACCTCCGATTGAGCACGCACGGTTGCCTGCGCGCGTCAAAGCGGAGGTTTGCCGCGCGATTTTGGCCGTCCAACCTCCGTTTGGGCGCGCGTGCCTAGCGCGCGCAAAAGCGGAGGTCTTGTCGGCCAGATCCCGGCAAGACCTCCGCTTTGACACACAACGCTAGGCACACAGCACGGGTTGTGTGGACTGCATCGCGCCAAAGGCTACGCGCGAAGAGGCACGATCTTGTTGGCAAGCCAAGAAGCAACGTCGGCCAGCGGAACGTCAAAGCGCTCGCCGGTGGCGCGATCCTTCACCTCGGCAAGGCCGTTCTTTACGCCGCGACGGCCCAGAATCACCTGGTACGGGAAGCCCATGAGGTCGGCGTCGGCGAACTTCACGCCGGGGCGCTCCTTGCGGTCGTCCACCACGACCTCCAGGCCCGCCTCCACCGCGGACGCCGCGACGCCAAGCGCCGCCTCCCATACCTCGCCCTTTACGTCGAGAGGCACGACCTCCACCTCGTAGGGCGCCACGCACACGGGCCACACGATGCCGCCCTCGTCGTGGTGTTGCTCCACCACCGCCTGCAACGTGCGGCTCACGCCGATGCCGTAGCAACCCATCTGGAAGGGCTTCTCCTTGCCGTCCTCGTCCATAAAGGTGGCCCCCATGGCCTCGGAGTACTTGGTGCCCAGCTGGAACACCTGGCTCACCTCGATGCCGCGCGCACCGTGCAGGGGCTTGCCGCAGCGTGGGCACGCGTCGCCCTCCTGGGCGGTCACCACGTCTACCCAGCTGTTATCGTCAATGCAGAAGTCCCGTCCGCGCTTGGCGTGCACAAAGTGGTAGTCGGCCTCGTTTGCGCCGACGAGCCACCACTCGCTCTGGCGCAGGCACGCATCCGCGTAGACCTCGATGCCTTCGGGCAGCCCCACGGGGCCGATGAAGCCCTTAACGAGGCCGTAGTACTCTATCTCCTCGTCGGTCATAAGGTGGAACTCGCCAAAGACGTGCTCCGCCTTGACGTCGTTCATCTCGTGGTTTCCGGGCACGAACACAACGGCGGGCTTGCCCTCGCCGGTAACGATGGCCAGCGCCTTGCGCGTGCCCGCCTCGGGAACGCCGATGAAGCGCGATACGTCGGCGATGCTCGCGCAGTCGGGCGTGAGGACCTTCTGCAGCTCGCCGCTCTCGCCCTCGGCCACCGACACGCCAGCCGTCGCGGCCTCGGTGTCGGCCGCAAAGCCGCAGTCGCACCACACGAGCTCGGCCTCACCGGCGTCGGCTATGGCCATGTACTCAACGCTGGTATCGCCGCCAATCTGGCCGGAGTCGGCCACCACGGGCAGCGCGCGCAGGCCGCAACGCTCGCAGATGCGGGCGTAGGCGTCCTTTTGGTCCTCGTAGGTCTTCTGCATGCCCTCCACGGTGGCGTCGAACGAGTAGGCGTCCTTCATGATGAACTCGCGGCCGCGCATGAGGCCAAAGCGCGGGCGCATCTCGTCACGGAACTTGTCCTGGATCTGGTAGAGCGTTACGGGCAGCTGCTTGTAGCTGCGAAGCTCGTTGCGCACGAGGTCGGTAAAGGTCTCCTCGTGGGTGGGGCCAAGGCAGAACTCGCGGTTGTGGCGGTCCTCCATGCGCATGAGCTCGGGGCCGTACTTCTCCCAGCGACCGGAGTCGTGCCAAAGCTCGGCCGGCGTGACCATGGGCACGAGCATCTCCTGCGCGCCGATGGCCTCCATCTCCTCGCGAATGACCGTCTCGATCTTTAGCAGCGAGCGCCAAGCCAGTGGCAGGTAGCTGTACAGACCTGCGGCCGTCTTGCGGATCATGCCCGCGCGCAAAAGGAGCTTGTGGCTTGCAAGCTCGGCCTCGGCGGGATCCTCCTTGAGCGTGGGCGCATAGGTGGCGCTCATCTTTGCAAATGTCTTCACGTGCCGTTCCTTCCAGACGTTTGACGCATGAACCCGTATATCCTACACGAAAAATGTCAAAAGGGGTTTAGCCCCTTTTGACAAATCCTTATTGGTGGATTGTTTGTTGGTAGATTGTTGGTGGACCTAGAAGCGGCGCTCGATCTCTGCAAAGAGCTCGTCCACCAGGTGCTCTTCGTCAACCTTGCACAGGGGCTCGCCACCCACAAATATAAGGCCGCTGCCCTTGCCGCACGCAATGCCAATGTCGGCGTCGCGCGCCTCGCCGGGTCCGTTTACCACACAGCCCATGACCGCAACGCTTATGGGCGCCCGCACGTTTTGCAAGCGCCTCTCCACCTCCTGCGCCATGCCAATGAGGTTGACCTGGGTGCGCCCGCAGGTGGGGCAGCTTACCAGCTCGGGGTGGAGCCTGCGCATGCCCAATGCGGCAAGGAGCTCCCAGGCCACGCGTACCTCTTCCACGGGGTCGGCCGTAAGCGACAGGCGCATGGTGTCGCCGATCCCCTGCTCCAAAAGCGTTCCCACCGCCACGCAGTTCTTTACGGTACCCTGACGCAGGGTGCCCGCCTCGGTAACGCCCACATGCAAAGGATACTGCGGCAGACGCTCCGCCAACATGCGGTACGTCTGTATGGTTACGGGCACGGAGTGCGCCTTGGCCGAGAGAACCACGTCCGTGAATCCCCTGCCCTCAAAATGCCTCACAAACGCCTCGCAGCTTGCCACGAGCTTCTGCGGCAGCGTTAGGTCGGTGCGCTTGTCTACCTCAGGGTCCAGAGAGCCCGCGTTTACGCCTATTCGAATGGGGATGCCCGCCTGTTGAGCGGCATCGATGACGGCGTCCACGCGCTCCCACGACCCAATGTTTCCGGGATTCACGCGAAGGGCGGCGGCACCACGCTGCGCCGCGCCAATGGCGAGCTTGTAGTCAAAGTGAATGTCGGCGACCACCGGCAAAGGCGACGCGGCACATATGCCCTCAAAACCCTCCAGGGAGGCAGCGTCTGGCACGGCCACCCGCACGATCTCGCATCCAGCCTGGGCGAGCTGCCCGATCTGCTCCAACGTGGCAACCACGTCGGAGGTGCGTGTGGTGCACATGGACTGCACGCTCACAGGGGCGCCGCCACCCACGGCAACGTTTCCAACAAAGACCTTGCGCGTCTGCTCGCGCGCACTTGCGTTACCCATTTACAAACCCCCTACCCAAGCACAAAACGCAGGATGTCGTTGCGCAAGACGAACACGAACACAAACACAAAGAACGCAACGCCAACATAGCTCAGCGCCGCCTGCGCCTTGGGCGAGAGGGGACGCCGTATGAGGAGCTGAACCACCTCTATGACCATCTTGCCACCGTCGAGCGGCGGAATGGGAAGCAGGTTCATAAATCCCAGGGACATGGACACGGCCGCCAACAGGGCGATCACCTCAAAGATGCCCGCAGACGCTGCCCTAGACGCCATTACCGACACGCCCACTATGGACGTGGACTGCTCAAGAACCTCCATGGTGTGCTGCGGCATTATAAGACGGACTGCCACGCCTCCCACCATCTTTGCGTAGTCGACCGCATGCTTCGCCGCTTCGCCAAACGTCAGATGGGTCGTGTGTGTTGAGGCTCTTACGCCAATGGCCTCGACCTTTTGGTCTTGCGGCAGGTCGATGACGACCTCGTGACGCTTGCCGTCGCGCTCATACACCAAGGGGAAGTCCTCCCCCACCTCGCATGCCGCGCGCAGCGCCTCGCTCACATCCACCCAGTCACTCACGGAGGCTTCGCCAACCTGCAAGATCTTGTCGCCAGCCTCTAGGCCGGCAGCCTGGGCAATCGAGCCCTCCGTTACCGTGCCCACCACGTTTACGTTGTCCAAGACCTCGTACTCCACCGCCATAAAGGCACCGGTGACCAGCACGAAAGCAAGGATGAGGTTGACAAGAGGACCTGCACACAGGATGAGGAGGCGTTTTGCAAAACCTATTCCCCTATACGTCTTGGCAGACTCCTGGGCAAGCTGTTCCTCGGCATCCTCCAAGGGCCGCGGCTGCGCCACCTCGGTGCTGCCGGGCAGGGAGAAGTCATGACCCTTGTCGTACTCGGTTAGCATGTTGGCGTCGCGCGCCAACGTCTCAAACGAGGCGGGATACTCCTTTTGCGTGGGGTACTCGCCAAGGTCGGGATCATAGAAGGGACGAATGGCCGCGAGGTCGGCAAGCCCCACCAAAAGCGCGTAGGCGCGGTCCACATCGATTCCAAGCTCCTCGGCAAGGTCTTCCACCTTAACGCGACCCTCGCGCTGCACGATGGCAAAGGCGGGCGCCAGCAGCTCGTCCTCCGCAATCTCCATGCCGCAGATGCGGTTGTAGCCGCCCAGCATAAAGACGGTTACGCCAAACTCCGTTCCGCACTTCTTGCTCTTGCGCGATAGCTTGAACCTGCTGGGAAGACCCAAGAAGAACTCGGTGACGCGGACTCCAAACGCCCGCGCCGCAAGATAGTGCCCACCCTCGTGAACAAACACAAGGATGGACAAGAGCACGAGTCCCCAGAACACAGAGGAGAGTGCGCCTATGAGCATGCCCATTAAGAAACCTCCAGTAGCACCTCACGCGCTTGCCGACGTGCGAGGGCATCGCATTCCCTGAGTTGTTCTAAAGACTCTACCCTTTGCACGTCGGTCTTATCCATAACCGCACGAACAACGCGCTCTATGTGAAGAAAACCACATCTATTTTTGCGAAACGCCTCGTTGGCCACCTCGTTGGCAGCGTTCATGGCACAGGGCATGGTGCCGCCAACCCTGCCGGCCTCACGCGCGAGGGCCAAGCAGCCAAACGTCTGCTCGTCTGCCTCGCCAAACGACAGGCCGGGCTCCGCGCACCAGTCCACGGCGTCGCACGGAGCCTCCCAGCGCTCGGGATAGCTGAGCGCGTATTGAATGGGTATGCGCATGTCGGACGGGCCAAGCTGGGCCTTTACCGAGCCGTCCGCAAACTCAACCATGGAGTGAATCCTACTCTGGCGCTGCACGAGCACACGGATCTGGTCTACCGAGACGCCAAAGAGGTGGTGTGCCTCCAGCACCTCCAAGCCCTTGTTCATGAGCGTCGCTGAGTCGATGGTGATCTTTGGCCCCATGCTCCACGTGGGATGCGCAAGGGCATCTGCCGCCGTGACGCTCGCAAGCTCCTGCCTCGTGCGCCCGTAGAAGGGACCGCCCGAACAGGTGAGCCATATGCGACGCACGTCTTTGTCCCTCTCGCCCACCAGGCACTGGTAGATGGCGCTGTGCTCGGAGTCTACGGGAATGAGCTGACCTGGCGCCACCAAAGGCATGAGCAGGTCGCCACCCACTACTATTGACTCCTTGTTTGCATAGGCGAGCGTCTTTTTTGCCCGCAGGGCCGCAAGCCCCGCCTCTATGCCGGCGGCGCCGACCACAGCTGACACCACGCAATCGACCTCGTCAAGCGTGGCAAGCTCCACCACGGAGCGGGGTCCCATCCCAAGCTGGCACCCTTGGGGAAGGTTTTGGAGAACCTCGTCCGTTGCATGCGACTCGTCAGACACGGCCACGTGTCCCACTCCAAGCTCGCGCGCAAGCTCCACGAGTTTTTGCGTAGAAGAGTACACCGAGAGCGCAACCACGCGCACCTTGTCCGCATGCTGCCTGCATACGTCAATCGTCTGCGTGCCGATCGACCCCGTGCAACCCAGAACCGCGACCCTCAGTGGTCGGTTGCGTTGCATGCGTGCCGCCGTGTCCACAAAGATGCTCACAGTACTCCTCCCAGGAACAACACTATGTACGCCACGACCGAACCAAAAAGCAGCGAATCCGTCCTGTCCAGGATGCCTCCGTGACCCGGCATGAGGTTGCCCGAGTCCTTTACGCCCACGCTGCGCTTAAGACGCGACTCAAACAAGTCGCCAAGCACCGATACCAATCCCTCGCATAGCCCACAGGCAAGGGCGACGGGCCAGGTGATCCATGCCACATGAAAAGCGGCGCCAAGGCTCCACACGCCAATGGATCCCAAGAGACCCCCTACGAATCCCTCCCAGCTCTTGTTTGGCGAGATTCGTGGTGCCATCTTGTGACGGCCCAACGTGGAACCGACGAGGTAGGCAAAGGAGTCCTCCGCCCATATGGCCCCAATTACCAGCAAGGCCAGCAGCGCGCCTCCCATGCCCTCATTCGAGGCACGAAGCAACGTAATGAACGAGAGTGCGCACGAGGTGTAGAGCGGCCCAAACAGAGTAACCGCCACGTCGCTTATGTTTGCGCGCGAGTTGAACACATACCAGGTGCAGGTTACGAGCACGAATACGCACGTGAGCAGCATGGACGCACGCATGCTATGGTACGCGGCGAGCAAGGGATACGCAATTGCCACCGAAAGACCCACGATTTCGTTGGGGAGTCGCCCTGCCATCCTGCATATGCGATAGAACTCCGAGCAGCAGAGCCAGCCCATGGCCGACAAGAGCAGCGCTGTGGGCAACACGCCAAAGTACAGGCACACCAGGATCACCACAACATATATGACGCCAGAGAGCGTCCTTGTGAGCAGCTTTTCTGTCCAGCCCCTCGCTCGCTGCCCCTTTAGCTCGCCGGCAACGCGACGTCCCTCCTTGGACGCCCTTCTGTCCTCGAGCTTCTGTATGCTGCGGTCCAATCCTATGGGCTCGGCCTCTTCTCGCTCTTCGGAATCTGCCATTCTGCTCATTGCTTGACCACTCCCCCAAAGCGACGGGCACGTCCCTGAAACGCCCTTATTGCGCGCAGATAGTCCCACTTGGTGAAATCGGGCCACAGCACGTCGGTAACGTAGAACTCGGTGTACGCAAGCTGCCACAAGAGGTAGTTGGACAGCCGCAGCTCACCCGAGGTGCGAATCAACAGCTCGGGATCGGGCAGGTTGGACGTATAGAGCCTACGAGCTATTGCGTCTTCGTCCAGCTGCTCCGGCGAAAGCCTGCCAGCGGCCACCTCAATCGCCGCCATGCGGGCGGCGCGCACGATCTCTGCGCGAGAGCCGTAGTTCACCGCCAAGGCAAACGTCATCTCGTCATAGTCCTTGGTCTCTTCCAGGCCACGGCAAAAGACGTCGTAGGTCTTCTTTGGCAGCGACTCTATGTCCCCAAGAAACTGCAACCGCACGTTTTCCTGGTGAAAGAGCGGCAGCTCCTTTATGAGCGTCTTTGCAAACAGGTGCATGAGGAGGTTTACCTCCTCCTTTGGGCGACGCCAGTTCTCTGTTGAGAAGGCATATGCCGAGAGCACGTCCACACCAAGGCGAACGCTTGTGGTAACAGCCTCCCTAAGCGACTCTACGCCCGCCACATGGCCCTCCGAGCGGGCGCGACCACGCGCCTGCGCCCAGCGGCCGTTGCCGTCCATGATGATTGATATGTGCTTGGGGATGCGATCGAGGTCTATCTCGTCAAGCGAGATGTCCTCAGGCGGCTGCGAGTAATGCTCGCGTAGCTTTTGCTCGTCACGTTGCAATCAAAACTCCGTTCGCGAATTGGCAAAAAGGGCCCAAAAATGGCAAAGGGGGTTTAACCCCTTTTGCCAGTTTATATGGTCATGACCTCCTCGGTCTTCTTCTTGAGCTGCTCGTCAACGATACCCACGTACTTGTCGGTAAGCTTTTGGACGCGCTTCTTCTCCACGCTCTGCTGGTCCTCGGAAAGCTCCTCGTCCTTGTCGATTGCGTGATTGGCGTCCTTGCGCGCGTTGCGGATGGAGATGCGGCACTCCTCGGCATACTGCTTGCAGTCGCGCACGAGCTCCTTGCGGCGCTGCTCGGTGGGCTGAGGGAACGGCAGGCGAATCGAGCGGCCGTCGTTTGAGGGCGTAATGCCAAGGTCGGACGTACGGATGGCCTTCTCGATGCTGTTGAGGGAGGACTTGTCCCACGGCTCGATGAGAAGCATGGAGGCCTCGGGCACCTTTACGCCAGCAAGCTGCGTAATGGGCGTGGGCTGACCGTAGTAATCAACCTTGATCGAGTCCAGGATGTGGGGATTTGCCCTGCCCGTGCGCACACGACCGAAGTTGTACTTCAGCGAGTCGATGCTCTTTTCCATGCGCTCCTCGGCCATGTCGGTATGAATGCTCATGTTAGTTGTCCTTCCCTTCCACAACTGTGGTTCCTACGTGCTCACCACGGAGGGCCTTGGCAAAGCTCTCCGCATCTTCCATGCTGAATACCATAATTGGCATATGGTTGTCTTGGCAAAGCGCCGTTGCCGTGGCATCCATCACCTTGAGGCCGCGGTCGAGCACCTCTTTGTAGGTGATGGTGTCAAACTTTACGGCCTCGGGATGCGTTACCGGATCCGCGTCATAGATGCCTTGCACCTTGGTGGCCTTCATGAGTACGTCTGCGTCAATCTCGCAAGCGCGCAACGCCGCTGCGGTGTCGGTGGTGAAATAGGGGTTTCCCGTACCGGCGGCAAAGATCACTATGCGGCCCTTTTCCAGATGGCGTATGGCCCTGCGACGAATGTAGGGCTCGGCCACCTGCCTCATCTCGATGGCGCTCATCACACGGCAGTCCATGCCATTGCGCTCAAAGCAGTCTTGCAGCGCGATGGAGTTGATGACGGTGGCCAACATGCCCATGTTGTCTCCCTGGGCGCGATCCATGCCCGCAGCGGCACCCGACACGCCGCGGAAGATGTTGCCGCCGCCCACAACGACCGCAATCTGAACGCCAGCATCCCAGGCGGGACGTATGCACTCGGCTATGCGTTGTGGGACGGCGGGATCTACGCCGTACTCTCCGGACCCCATGAGCGCCTCTCCAGAGAGCTTAAGAAGCACTCGTTTGTATGTGTACTCAGCCATGGCTCCTCCAAAACTCGAAATCCGTACATAGTCTAACAGAACAACGGAGCAAAAGGGGGAACACACTCAGAGTTGGCACATAGCGCCTAAGGCATTCTAGCGACGCCTGCGGAGGGCAACGACAATAAGGGCAGCGCCTGCCGCGATCAGAAGGACCATGGGAGCATAGCTGGTGGCATCGCCCGTCTTTGGGGTCGTGGAGCTTCTCTCTGTGTCTTCGCGCCTGTCGACGGTCTCGTCCTCGTCCTGGACCTCGCGCTCGCCGGGTATCTCGCGGTCGATCTTGCGCTCCTCCGTCTTTAATTCCTCGGTCTTGATATAGGCCTCGTCATAGAGGTTTATAACAAAGGCCTGCTCGGTACCAGATCCGCGAATCTCCTCGGAGTCGGCGTTTCCGTCTTCCTCGCCGGACAAGATCTCGCCAGACGTGTTGAAGTCGTCGGAGTGGATGACGAACTCCACGTCGGCGGCCTTGTTGTAACCCTCCGGTGCCTCAAGCTCGCGCAGGATGTACACCACATCCACGTCGAGCGCGCCGCGGTTGGGGTCGTCTGTGTTGCGCGCGACCTCGTGGACCGAGCCGTCGGTCACCCACTCCGTGACAAGCTTGCCCGTCTCCTTCTCAAAGATGGCCATGTGCGCGCCTTCTACGTAGTCACGCGCGCCTTTTTCGAGCTTGTTTACGTTTAGTCGCGTGATGTTGTCCGCAACGGGGTTCACGGTCTGGGTAGGCTCGTAGTCCAGCACGGTCCTCGCAAACGCGCGAGCCGGAACCGCCATGGTGGCGGCGACAAGCGCCGCCACCATGACCTTGAGTATGTGCCGCTTTAACGTGCTCTTGGTAAGCATGCTATTGCGTCAGCCCTTTCGAAACTGGGGACTACCTTGTAATCCCGGGACAATATTTGGCGAAGTCTGCGTCCGCCTCGTAGACCAACCTAAAGGTGCCGGCTTCCTTGTCGTGCACCAGCGTGAAGTAGTCGGTGGGATAGGGATCCACCAGGTGACCTGCGGGGGGCGGCCATTCTTCGAGGAAGTAGTATGCCACGCCTTCGAGCAACGGGAGGTCATAGTACAAATCTCCATTTTCACTCGACACAAGCTCAGCGCCCTCGGACTCCACCTGGTTGCGGCCAAGGCCCATGTAGACGTCCTCGCCGTCGGGGTTGACCATCCACAGGCCGTAGTGCGCCCCAGGCAGCGGGTCGTACGGCTCCTCGCGGGAGCGCTTGACCGCATGGATAACGATGGTGTCGTAGTTGTTGACAAAGGTGGGATCGGTGGTTTGGGTTAGCGCACCACTCTGGTCCACGTCACTGTAGGTGCCCTCGACCACAATCTGGCCCTCGGCGCCTTCGCTCACCTTTATGGCAAGCCTTATGGCGTGGTCATCTATAACCACCGTCTCGTCGCTGCTGGGCTGCTCGACGATGGTGTACGTGTACGTCTGCCCCACGTTGGCATCTGTGTAGGTGATGGCGTCGAAGGATACCGCACCATTGACGTCGTTGCTCACCACCTGCAAGGGCTGACCAGTCGTGTCCGTGCCCTCATACAGGGCGAACTGGAACTCGCCGCCCTTGAGCACGCCGTTCTTGAGGACCTTGCGTACCGTGGGCTGGTAGCTCGCAACGCGTGCCTGGGCATTAAGCTGTCGCAGTGCGCGAGAGCGGAATCCAAGGGTGATCATCTCGTTGTTGTAGAGGGTGGCAACGGCGTCTTTGGCGACTTCCGTAACGTCCTCGTCGTCGCGGATCTGGTAGGACACGCTGGCCTTTGCCTTTTCGTTTACATCAACCGTGACCAAGATGCTGGCCTGGTCGGAGGACAGGTTCGCGTTCTGTCCGTCGGCGTTTTCGGATATCACATAGTAATATGTGCCGGGCTCGTGGTAGGTGATGGTAGGCATGCTGACCTTGGCCAGGTTGTTCTTGAACGCGCCATTGGTCTGAACGATGCTGAACGCCTGCCCAAAGTCGACCAGCGGGGTCTGTTGGGTGATGCTTGCGGGATCATAGGTGATGGTTCCGGAATTATTTGCCTCTCGCGGAGCGAAGTCCTTGTCCGCTGCCGTAAGGATGAACTCAAACTGTGCCGTGTCGTTGGTGCCGTAGTATGCCTTGTCAAACTCGATGTTGGCCAATGCACCAAAGTAGGTGTTGGTAAGCACAGGCATGGTCTGACCTTGCTCGAGGTCCTCGTACACGACCTCGGCGTGTAGCTGGCCCTCGTAGTCGTCGGTGGTCACCACCTTTACCTTGTGCTCGGTGGCGTCGTAGGTTATGCCGTCCTTCTTCCAGTTTCCGTCCTTGTCCTCAACGGCATCCTGGGGAATGACTTCCTTTATGACGTAGTTCATGGTGCCGGCCTCAACGCAGTCGATGTCGTCAAACGTCACCACGCTGGGCTCGGAGTCCTTGGCCTTGCTCACGGACTTGGTCTGCTGCTTGAACCGCGTGCCATCGCTTGCGACGGAGTACAGCTCGAACGCAAACTCGCCGTCCTTTATGTCGCGCCCCTGCAGGACCTTCTGCGCTTGGATGGTGGCCTTTGTGGGCTTGGCCTTGTAGCTGTTAACGAACTCAAGGCGGTCCTTGGTGAGCGTGTTGCCTTCCTTGTCTACGCCGTAGCTGTAGTTGGTGAGCACCTTTACCTCGCCGTCCTGCTCGACGACCTCAAACGTGACGTCGTACATGACTGCGTCGACGGTCATGCCTTGCTCCGCCTGCTCGTCGGTTACGGAAACCTCGCGCACGGTGTAGCCAAAGACGCTTCCCACGTCCTCATGGGTGAAGGTAAACGTACCAAACTTGGCCGTATGGTTCGCACCATGCGTGATGGCCTTGTTGCTTACCTTGCTCTCCTCGCGCTTCCTCGCGCTTGCGTCGCCGGCGTCATAGAGCTCGAAGCTGTACTCCTCGGCAACCTCGCCCTTGTCGTTGGTGTACCACTTGCGACCCGTGATCCCCTTGTAGGCAACGAGGTCCTCGTGCACCAGATAGGTGTTGGTAAAGGTGAGCGGCGTCTTCTCGTCCTCGGCGCTGTTGACCACGTTGAGCGTGCCGTCTCCGTTGTCCTCAATGGTGAGGGTCACGGTCTTTACCTGGGCGTCGTTGGCGACGTCCTCCACCGAGCCGGACTCGGAGACCTCGTAGGTGAAGGTCTTGCCCACGTCCTCGAAGGTGAAGTCCCCAATGGTGCCAAAGTCTATGGTGGCGTCAGCAAAGGCGTCCACCGTTACCGACTCATGCTCCGGCACAGGGCCATTCTGGCCCTCGGGCTGGGTTATGGCAAACGTCCAGGTGTCGCCCTCGCGGAACGGACGTCCCGCAAGCACCTTAGTGCCGGTGAGCGTGGTAGAGCCCGTTGCCTCGTAGGTGTTGGTGATGGTGAGGCTCGGCTGGGCCACGTCGTAGACCACCTTGGCGTGGAGCGCGCCGTCCTCGTCGGCCGTAACGTTAACCATTACGTCGTGCTCGGTGGTGTCGTAGGCAATGCCCTCAAACACGCCGTTCTCATCTGCTCCTGTGGGTACCACCTCGCTGAGCTTGTAGGCGTAGGTGCCCTCGCGCGTAAAGGTAATGCTGCCAAACGTGGCGGTGTGGTTGTCACTGCTGACCGGACGCACGTCCTCGCCTGCCATGAGCGTGTTCTGCGGCATGGGCGCGTCGCCCTCCGGTGTGAGCTTAAAGCTAAAGGTGTTGGTCTTTGCGTTGTCCCAGTTGTTGAACTGCTTGGTGACCTCAAATGC
>JAUMWL010000179.1 GCA_030529665.1 Coriobacteriales bacterium | reverse complement strand
AGGACGGCACCCTTTCAAGGTGCAGAGGCGGGTTCGACTCCCGCTGGGGGCACCATCGATTGTCAACCTCCCCGCTACGGGGAGGTTTTTTGTTAGGTTGACCCCAGAGTGTCAAACCCGTGAAGGCGCAAACGTCCAGCGGATACTTGCGGGATGAGGCACGTAGCGACAAACCCTATGAGCGTTGCACTGAGCGCGACGCGGGACTCCCGCCGATGGCACCAATAAGCGCGAAGCCCTCTGTCTCCAGAGGGCTTTTGTGTTCTCGCGCGCCGCCCAGAGGAACCGAACCCCTCCCCCCGCCAGGTTTTTGCACGCCCCATGGGCGGGGCGTCGTTGCACGAGCTCCTTGTGGTTGGGCTAGTGCAAAGTCGTGACTGGATCGAATCCAGCCAACTGCGATTTTGTTGAGCCGACACCCCACGACTTTGCACTGTGTAAAATGCCAGTGCAAAGTCGTGGGGCACATTTTGGCATAATGCCTGTTGTCTGCCACATCCGAGCTCACGACTTTGCACTATTTGCCTTAGGCCAACCTCTGGGAAGAAGAACCCGTGCGTCATCGCGGGAATTTCGTATTGTTTTGGCTCGTGCAGCACCGAGGAGCGCAGCGTCGAACCCCGCAAGCGCCATGCAAAGCGTCGAACTCAATAGCAACAGACGACAAAGTCATCCAAAGAGCGCGGGTGGGACGAGGTCATGAGGCTCTCTTCATTACCAACGGAAAGAGAAACACGACGTAGAACATCTGCAGGAACGATGTTGTCGTGGTTCCCAAAAAGCCGGGCAATGCAGCCTTGAGCAGTGGGTTGATTACTAGAAAAAGGATGTAGTATCCCAGCAGCCCACCGGCAAGGCGCAAAAAGCGCTCCTGCATGTCAATCTCGGTCGAAAACTGCACAAAGCGGCGCTCGAGGACCCAGCCCAGCATAAACGCACCCATCCACCCTACCGCCTTAAAGGTGTCGTTCGCCATCTTAAGGCCATCCACAAGTAGGTTTCCGTTGGCATCGTAGTCCGTGGGGTACGGTTTTACCGCCGCGTAGATGGCAATCGCAATCGCAACAACAACCCCGATGACCGCTATAAGCACATCTTTGTCCGCGTTCGTCTCCAGCCAATCCAAAAGCTTTCCCGTTAGAAACATCACAAATACGCCTACGATGGCTCCCACCAAAACGTCTTGCGGAGTGTGAACGCCCAAGAAGCTTCTGCTAAACACCACAAGGCAGAGGGCAATCCACATAAGCGCCCGAAGACCGGGCCGAAGGTCGCGCCGGATGGCCAGACCGCCATACAGCGAAGCCGCGTTCATCGAGTGCCCGCTTGGAAACGAGTAACCGGTGGCCGCCTCCAGGGCAACCGGCTCTGGAATAATCCGTGCGTCGCGTATCCACGGACGATACGCGCATGCCGATACCTTGAGCACGCCGTTAACAATGCGGTTCCCAGACCAGCCCATGAGGAGGTAGGTCCCGATTCGCTTGTTCACGCACCAATAGATGAGGCCGGCGATTATTAGAACCACGTTCATCTCACCAAGCCAGGTCATCTTGGACAAGAATTCCGTAAGGCAACCACCCACGCCCTCGCGGAACGCCTGCAGCACGATTAAAATATCGATGTCCATAACAGCTTATCCTTCTGTGGCGATTGCCGAGTCTGTATATTCATAATAACGGTATTGGATGGCAAAAGGGGCGAGACCCCTTTTGCACTCCTTCTCGGGCTAAAGTCTGTAATCGACTGGCGGAAGTCTGTAGCCGCTTTTTCAGCTCGGTTGCAAAACCGCAGATAGAACAATCATAAGTTTAATCGTTTCTTTAAGAAACTACAGACTTTCAAATCTCAGCTACAGACTTCCATAGAAAACCGTGGCGGTGGTTACAGACTTTATGACCCATGGAGTCGTGACCGCGTGTCACTTGGCACCAATTGCACCGGAGCGACGGCTTGTCATATGATGCATGACGATGCCCCCAACGAGCGAATTGAATGGACGCAACCATGAAGAAGAGAGTGGTCGACGCAGCCCAATGGATTGTTTTTATGCCCCTCGTATTTCTTCTTGCTATATTGGGACCGTCCGCCAAGGACATTGACGAGGCACGTGCCAGCGAGGCGTGGGAACCGTCAAAAGACGCAACGGCAAGCATCAACAGCGAAGCCTGCGTATGTGGCCAAGCCATTGCCTGCGTCGTCCCTGGCTCAGAGACCCAGCTGGCAAAGGAGTATGACTCTGTTGAGTCTTTGCTAAAGATTGATGCGCAGAGTTCCAGCTGCGGACCATGCGATCTTGTTCTTGTGAGGTCGTCGTCACGGACAGTCGAAGAACTCGTTGCCAAACTGGAGGCGAGCGAAGCCGTATTTTTTGCCGAGCCCAATTATTTGGAGGAGCTGCGGTCGGAGGGCGACGCAGAGAATATCGCCGAGCAATCGATGGATGACCCGGAGGAGCTCGCCGAGCAGCCCAAGGACGACTTAGGGATGCTCGTCGCGTCGCAGGACGGACCGGAGGGGCTACAGTCGAAAGACGCTGCCGATCCGCCAACAGACGCTTCAAGCGATGTGGCCAGGCCCGACCACACAAACAGGCAGTACGCCTTTAACACCGAGTTTGGCATCGGCGTGCCCGGTTGGAACACCTACGACAGCGCGGGCAATCCCACCCCTTTGGTCAACACGGCAGGCAAGGTCGTCGCAATTCTGGACACGGGCGTCGACTACAACCACGAGGACCTGCGAAACGCAATGTGGAGCGACGGAGAGAGCTACCCCGCCCTCGTGGCGCTCGGGGGCGGCAGACGGAATCAATGTGGCCATGCCCCGTGGCGACGGAACGCCCTACGACACGCAAGACCCAATGGACGACGAGGGACACGGAACACACCTCGCCGGCATCATTGCGGGCGAATGGAACGGCTCTGGCGTTAGCGGCGCGACGAGCGGCGCCAAGATCATGGCCGTAAAGATCCACAACGACATAAACATGATGAGCGTAAACGAGGCGATCAAAGGCTACCGATATGTAATCGCGGCGCTGGAGGCTGGCGTCGACGTGGCTGCGATAAACAACTCGTGGAACGACGACACCTATAGCAGGTCCCTCGACATGGCCATGCGCGAAGCAGGGCGACTGGGTGCCGTTTCGGTGTTTGCCGCCGGTAACGATAGGTGCGACATCGACATGATTGGCCAGGTAACCAACGCGTTTCTCAACAATCCATACGTGGTCGTGGTGGGCAACAGCAACCAAAGCGGGCTGGTTTCGGAGACCAGCAATTACGGAAAGCGATCGGTGGACGTGTTCGCACCGGGAGAGAGAATCTACTCGTCCGTGCCAACCGGCACGGGACCCGCAGACCCTGCGGCCGATCCGCTCGTTGCCAACGGCATAGCGTACGCATGCGACTACGAGTCCACAAACGTGCGGAAGAATGCGGATGGCAGCGTTTTTGGCTTTGCGGGTGGTGAGGGAACTGCACTGGCGATATCGAACGAGGGCCATGCATCGGCACATTCCCTGAGCCTGACGGGAGCTGCAAAAGAAATGCTGGCGGTTACTTTAAACTCGAAGGCATTGGCGGCGGGCAACGAGTGTCACGGGCTTTGCATGTGGGTAAAGGCGCCCGCGGCAAAGACGATGAGCTGCACGCTCATATGCGGGTTTGCGGATGGGAGCTCCCAAACTCGACAGGTAGACCTAACGTGGGCGGATGACGACTGGCAGGTGCTGGCCTTTCCAATCGACAAGGGCGCCAACAAGGACAGCATCACTCTTTCGCTCACGATTGAGGTTCTGGAGTGGCAAGGCGCCCCGGACCCAACGGTTCTTATCGACGACATAAAGCTAACAAGCGCCACGATTCCCTACGATTACCAAACGGGCACCTCCATGGCCGCACCTGCAGTCGCCGGTGGCGCAACGGTGCTCGCCGCCGCCTTTCCCCATGATGACGCGGCCAGGCGGGCGGCGCGTATTGTGGGCAGTGTGAGGCCAGCGGACGACACGGTGGACCTGTGCGTTTCGGACGGGATCTTTAGGCTGGACAAGGCGCTTGAGCAGGACACCAACCCGGTCCTAAACGGGGCGTCCACCCAAGCGGGCGCGGTGACCGTTGAGGGGTACTTCTTTGGGGACGGGCCAGGCTCGATTTTGGTCGATGGGCAGGAGCTTGTGGTCGCGTCGTGGTCGGATACCCGAATAGTCGCCCAGCTTCCCGGGGATTTCTCGGCCGGTGAGAAGCTCGTCCAAGTGACGTCGGGAGCCGGAAGGTCCGGCCACCAGTTCTTCCGCATCGACACGCCGCCCTCGCTGTACCAGCGCCTGCCGCTTCCCGGACGAAGCCTTTTTGGGGATCCCGGGAACTATGCGGTCACGTCGTCCGAGTTCGACGAGTCGTTCTATGGGGCAGCACCACGCGCGCTCGTGGGGCTTGGCGGCAGCTTGTATTACTTGATGGAAACCAACGCCGGGCAGAGCTCGATCTTTCGCTACGACATTGACGGACGGACCTGGGAGCAGGTTTACGAGGGCGGATACGCCCCCACCGGCGCTGCGTGCACCTGGGACGGAAAGATCCTGTTTGTGGCGGGACGGCTACAAGAGAACAGCACGTACCTCGGCCTCTTTGACCCAAGCACACAGAAGGCGGAGTTCCACCTCTATAACGACCAATGCTATGAGCGCAGGAGCACGCTCGTAAACACGGGAAAGGGAATCCTGCTAGCCGGCGGGAGCGAGCTGAGGTACGGCAACAACCTCGAGCCAGACATCGATACCTTGCGTACGGTAGACCCAAAAAAGTTAGCGGACTTGCCCGTGGCGCTGCCCAAAGACGTTAGTTTGATCGGCAGCTGGTTTGCCAGCGCATACGATGAGGAAGGGAATGGATACCTCTTTTGCGGCACGTCGTTGACGGGCTTCTACAAGCTCTCGTTTGTAGGCGGGCGCGTAACCCGCACGACACTGACGGAAGGGTCTGTCATCGAGCAGGAAGACAGCGAGGCGCAGCGCGGACATTCCGACAACTCCAGCGGATTTGTGCCAATCCACCAAGACGGGAGAATGGTGGCGGGCCCCACAAAGAGCGGCATCATCGCGAGCGGTCCCGTAAAAACCGACGAGGCCGGCGTGGTCACCGCCGATACCTACACGGTTGGCTGGGGCGACACCGTGTTTGAGCCAACTCACAGGCAGATGGGCGTAACGAAGATCTACAACATAGCCGGCACGACCTACCGGGGTCGGTTCTATGTGATTGGCGCCTCCGAGAG
>JAUMWL010000178.1:2600-5309 GCA_030529665.1 Coriobacteriales bacterium | reverse complement strand
AGTGACCTTGTGCTTGTAAGGCACCTGCGCCACCACTGCGCCAATCGCCCGTGCGGAGGGAAATATAGCACAACGCAATTACGTTTGCAAGCAAGATATCTGGGCGACGTAGGCTATCGGCGCGGGAGCGGTTATAGCGGTTATAGTCCATGGGCCTGCCAGCGGTCACATACTTTGACCGGCAGGAGCATCGGCCGATGTGACAGGCAATGCGGGTCCGGCCTTGGCAAGGCCAGATCCGCGCGTTCTGGAGTCCTTGCATATAAGCTCGCCAGCTTATATGCACATAAGCTTTCTAGGTTATATGCAAGGGACGACAAAAGCGCAGGTGGGGAGGTTGTCTGCATATAGGCTGCTTAGGTTATGTGCACGCGGCAGCACGCCCGCTCGCCATGCGGCCACCGCGGCACCGAGGCCGCCAACGGGAGGTGCCCTAAGGCCGACGTCCTCTCTCGGGAACAGGCGCTACGTGATGCCGCTCTGTAATTGTGTGCCCAGCTGCGCGGGGCCCACCGCTCACAATTACAGAGCGTGCAGGGTTGGGGCGCGATCTACCTGGGGTTTTGTGGACGGGGAAACGCGGTTTTTGTAATTGTGTGCCCATGGGACTGTCGCAGGATTCACAATTACAAAATGGGAGGGTTTTTGGGCCCGTCCACCTGCGCTTTTCCGGCGCGTTACCGTTATTGTGTTCGGAAGGTGGCGTGCGGGGCATTCCGGCCGCCCACCTGCGAACCGCCCGACAGACCGCCCGTTCGACAACCCACACTGCTCGCGATCACAGCAAGCGGCATGACCTGGACGCATTCCCTCTGGTCCGAGGCCACAATCCAGTTCGTGGTGCCAAAAGCGACATTTCTAAACCGGATATGTCGCTTTTGGCACCCTGATTTCAGTTCACGGTGCGTTTGCGACATTTAACGCGAAAGTGTCGCAAAACGCGCAACAAACGGGGAGGAGGCGGAACAGCAGACCGGGACAGCAGACGCAACACGCCCGTAACACGCCCGTTTCAAGCAAAGAGCACGTCAATTGTGACCGGTGAGCTTTGCGCTATACTGGTTGGCATGGATACTTTTACCGCACACACACTAGCCACGCTGCTGGCAGACAAGGGCCTTCTTGCGGACACCGTCAATCTGCCCGAGGACCCCGCCGACTCTCCCACCATCACCGGCGCCGACTGTGATTCTCGCGTAGTGGAGCCGGGACACCTCTTTATATGCAAAGGCGCCGCTTTCAAGCCAGCCTATCTGCAGTCCGCACTGGATTCCGGTGCCGTAGCCTACCTGTGCGCCGAGCAACTCGTCGCAGATCTTAGGCGCGTTGCACCTCAGACCCCGGCCTTGGTATGCACCGACGTGCGCAAGGCCATGGCAATAGCGTCGGCCGCCGCATGGGGCTATCCCAACAACCGCGTGCAGGTGGCAGGCATCACCGGCACCAAGGGAAAGACCACGGTAGCCTACTTTGTGCGCGCCATCCTGGACGGCAGCACACCCCGCTCGCACGCCGCCACCCTTGGCACGCTGGAGACCTACGACGGCATCGAGCACTTTGCCTCAAAGAACACCACGCCCGAGGCGCCCGACCTCTGGCGGCACTTATCGCATGCGGCAAGCTGCGGGCTAGACATGGTAATGGAGGTTTCGAGCCAAGGCCTTAAGTACGGACGCGTGGACGGCCTCACCTACAACGTTGCCGCCTTCCTAAACATTGGAATCGACCACGTCTCGGACATAGAGCATCCCACGTTTGAGGACTACCTGCAGAGCAAGCTCATGATCTTTCGCAACGCCCGCGTAGCCGTTATAAACGCACGGTACGACCTGGACTGCACGCAACGCATACGCGCTGCCGCACAAGCTTGTTCCAAGGTCGTGTCATTCTCGCTAGCCGGGCCCAATGATAACGATCCGAACGCCAACGGCTCGCGCCCCGACATCTGGGCAAGCGACATAACCCCTACGCCAAGCGGCATGACGTTTGTGGCGCACACCCCAACGTGGACGGCCCCGGTGTGCATTTGCCTTACGGGACTGTTTAACGTGGAGAACGCGCTTGCAGCCATTGCCATTGCGCAGGAACTTGGCTGCGACCAGGAGCGCATTGCGTCCGGTCTTGCCAACTGCCGGGTGCCAGGTCGCATGGACGTGGTCTCGGATTCTAGCGGCACCCTAACGGCCATTGTGGACTACGCGCACAACGGCATGGCCGTGCAAAAGGTCTTGTCAACCGTGAGGGAGAGCTACCCCAACCACTACCTGGTTGCCGTGTTTGGCGCAACGGGCGGAAAAGGCGCCAAGAGACGCTTTGAGATGCCACCCGCTGCAGCTCCCTATGCCGACCATCTGGTCTTTACCGAAGACGATCCCGGTCCCGAGCCCGTGGAACGTATTTGCGAGGAGATGGTAGGCGCGACGCCCGATGGCACGAGCTGCGAGGTTGTGCTCGACCGGTCGGATGCCATACGCCATGCGGTGGCGCTGGCCAAAGAATCGGGACGTCCCTCCGTAGTGTGCGTGCTTGGAAAGGGCCACGAGGATCGCCAGCTCCGCAAGGACGGCCCCGCGCCGATGACGCCCGACGGAGAGTTTGTGCGCACGCTGCTCCTTAACGTGTAGCCACGGGGCCATGCCAAGGCCGGTTGGTGCTGTTTCGAGAGAAGCAGCCGCCAAGGTGTGCTGGAATCGCGAGCTGTGTGGGTCG
>JAUMWL010000178.1:0-2500 GCA_030529665.1 Coriobacteriales bacterium | reverse complement strand
ACAACTCAGGGGGCCGGTCGGCATCTGAGCAATCCGCGCGCCTTGCGACGTCAGCCCGAGTCGGAAAAGCCAAATGCATCTGAAAACAATGGCATTCCACGCGCGCTCTTGTCCGCGTTCCGCTACCATACTGGATACATCAACCCACACACACGGAGGGGAGGACTCATGGCTTTTGACCCGCAGCGAGAGGACTATCAGCGTCTTGGCCTTCGCTTTGCGCAGTCGTTGCATTCGCTCGACTCGGCAAGCGCCACGCGCACCTTTGCAACCTTTGGTCGCCGCTTTGCCCAAGACCGCGACTCGCTCCCCCAAACCGATAGCGATCGCGCCTTTCATCTGGTGGCGCTGGCCACCAAGGGCATTGACTACGAGCTTCCCTTTGCCACCGAGAAACGCGCGGAGCAGATAATCGAGGACGGGCATCGCATCTTGGACGAGGCCATAGCCCTAGACCCCCACTGCTACGACGCCATACGCATGAAAGCTGCCGCCAGCAACCCCTCGTTCGACACCTTTTTGGGCTTCTTGAACGATCGCGAGGACGAAGTGCGCTCCCATTGCGAGCAGCTCCGATCCCAGGCGCCCAGCGACGAGCCCTCGGAACGCGCGCATTTGCTGGCCGACCTTTCCATGCGTCCCTACGCGCGCTGGGTTGCCGCCCAAGCGGAGCAGGCGCTCATTTGTGGCAGAAACAAGGAGTCGCTCCGTCATGCCTACAAGTTGTTGGAGCTCGACCCGCATGATAGGGCTGACGTGCGTTTTACCGCGGCATACGCCCATGCCAAGCTGGAGGACGAGTCCGGACTTGACGAGCTCGTGAGCTCCGGTCGCAAGGCTGGCAGGCTGCGTCCCTCAGACGACGCCTGGACCACCTTTGCGTATCTGTCCATTCACTTTAAGAAGAACGACCTCAACGCGGCGTGCGACGCGCTCGAGGGCCTGCTTGCCCGCTACCCCCATGCAGCAGAAGCCATGATTCGCCAAAACGAGCTGCCCGACGGCGTGTTTTCTCGCCTCGCGGCGATTCCATATAGCGAGGACGAGATCATTCTGGCCATGTCGGAAGGTGCGGTGCTGCTGCAAGAGGGCATTGCGCCAACCGGCAGAGGCGTACTGAGCACATGGCTGGCCCACCAGACGGCGCAGCGTCGTCCCCAAGCCATGCTTGCGGTCATAGCGCAGCAGAGCCTGCAAGACGATTCGGACCAAGGTGACGCCCTATGAACGCAAGAAAAGAGCTTGTAGACCGCGTGGCACTCAAGCGCAGGCAAAAGATTGGCACGCTGTCGGACGAGGCGTTTAGCGAGCTTGAGCTTGCCGTACGCGAAGACCCGTTTAAGTTTATAGACGACGATGAGGAGAGCGCCTTTGCGCTTGTGGTCCAAGCCCTGGCCCGCTACGACGAGTCGCGCAGGGACGACGACCTTCTTGACGACGAGCAGTTTGCCCAGGCGCGTGAGCAGAGGTTCCGCGCTCTTGTCTCCAGCTGTCAACAAGCCCTTGCGATTGACCAGAACTGCTTGGACGCGGCGCTTCTTGTTGCCCTTGTCGGCGACGAGGAACAAAACGCCATCTTTGAGAACCTCTGCAATCTGCACGCCAAGTCCCAAGAGAGCGAGGGGCGGCTGGCGTCACCGGTTACGGGCGATGCATGGACCAATGTGTTCCTGCGCCCGCAACTTCGTGTACAGGCAGCCTTGTCACGCGCCTGCATTCACACCGCACGCTTTAGGATGGCGGTTGACCAGTGCACCTCGTTGCTGGCAACGGCTCCGCTCGATGCTCTTGGGGCACGCTTTACCTGCGCGCTTGCCATGGCGCGCCTTGAGGACGAGGACGGCTTTAACTGGCTGGATGCACGCGAGAGTCGTCGCGGAAACGCTTGGTTTCACCTTAGCCGCGCGATCCTAATGTACAAGCTTGGTCGCATCCCTGCGGCACGACGCGCGCTCAAAGGATACGACCGACTGTGCGTTGGGGGCGCATACCTGTTGCTGCAGCCCGTGTTCGTGGACATATACCTGCCCGACCGTCCCGCCTTTGCGCCGGGCAGCTTTGAGGAGACCATGCTTGCGGTGCACGAGGCGGACCCCGTAATCGCAGACGTACCCGACTTTGCCGCCTGGGCCTGCGACGTGCCCGGGTTCTTGGCCTCGGCGCAGGACTTCTGCGCGCGAAACGGATTCGAGTGGCGGGATTGGGAATAGTTTTGACAAAGAGGGCTAAGCCCCTTTTGCCAAACCGTCGCTTAGTGCCCCTTGATCGAGTCGAGGAAGTCCTTGGCGCGAGCGCTCTTGGGATGGTCAAAGAACTCGGCGGGGGTGCCTTCCTCCACAATCTGGCCGTCGGCCATAAACACCACGCGATTGGACACGCGACGCGCAAAGTTCATCTCGTGGGTTACCACCACCATGGTCATGCCCTCCTGCGCGAGCTCCACCATGACCTCGAGCACCTCGTTGATCATCTCGGGGTCGAGCGCGGAGGTGGGCTCGTC
>JAUMWL010000177.1 GCA_030529665.1 Coriobacteriales bacterium | reverse complement strand
CAGTCCACATACCAGGTTCTTGTCAACTCCGACGACGCCTGCGTCCTGTCGAGCTACGAGCCCGTGCCAAAGGACGAGGCCAACTACCAGAGCGAGGCTGCGCTTGAGCGGCGCCTCATCCACGTGCTCGGCACGCAGGGCGTGGCGCACCTGCCCATCACGAGCGAGGCCGAGCTCGTGGCAAACCTGCGCCGGTGCCTTAACGAGCTCAACGGCATCACGTTCTCCGACTCCGAGTGGGACTCTTTCTTTAAGTCCTACCTCGCCAACGGCAGCGACGGCGTGCAACAGAAGACCGAGAAGTTCCAGCGCAACTGGCGTTGGCCGCTCAGGCGCGACGACGGCACGACCAAAAACGTGGAGATCGTGGACAAGGACAACATCAATCGCAACAAGGTCCAGGTCATCAACCAGTACGTGCCTGGTGGCGGCACCTACCAGAACCGCTACGACGTGACGGTCCTTGTCAACGGCCTGCCGCTTGTGCACATTGAGCTCAAGCGCCGTGGCGGCTCCATCCGCGAGGCGTTCAACCAGATCGAGCGCTACGGGCGCGAGTCGTTTTGGGCGGACTCGGCCCTCTTTGAGTGGGTGCAGCTCTTCGTGATCACATCAGGCACGCTTACCAAGTACTACTCCAACACGACCCGCGCCACCCACGTGGCCAAGCAGGCCGAGACCAAGGGTGCCACAAGGCGCCGCCAATCGGGCTCGTTCAAGTTCACGAGCTACTGGGCCGACGCACGCAACGCCCTCATAACCGACCTTGAGGACTTTGCCCGGACGTTCCTTGCCAAGCGCACGCTTTTGGCCATACTCACCCGCTACTGCGTGCTCACGGTGGACGGCGACCTCATGGTAATGCGTCCCTACCAAATCGCGGCGACCGAGGCGGTGCTCTCGCGCGTCCTCATTGGCGAGTCGAACCCAAGGATGCTCGGCACCACGGCGGCTGGCGGCTACGTGTGGCACACCACGGGCTCGGGCAAGACGCTCACGTCGTTTAAGTGCGCGCAGCTGGCTAGCGCGATGGAGGGCGTGGACAAGGTGCTCTTTGTGGTGGACCGCAAGGACCTGGACTACCAGACCATGCGCGAGTACGAGAAGTTCGAGAAGGGCGCCGTGAACGGTTCGACGTCGTCGCGCGTGCTCGAGGAGCATCTCTCGGACCCCGCCAAGCGCATCCACGTGACCACGATCCAGAAGCTCGACGCGTTTATCCGCAAGTACCCCAAGCATGCGGTGTACCAACAGCACGTGGTCATTATCTTTGACGAGTGCCATCGGTCCCAGTTTGGCGACATGCACGTGGCCATTACCAAGAAGTTCAGGCGCTATCACCTCTTTGGGTTTACGGGCACGCCCATCTTTACGGCCAACGCCGGCGCCGCCAGGCACGCAAACCTCACGACCACGCAGCAGGCATTCGGCGACTGCCTGCACCAATACACCATCGTTGACGCCATCCGCGACGAGAACGTGCTGCCGTTCAGGGTCAGCTACGTGAACACGATACGCCGCAAGGCGGGGACGAAGACCCATGACGTCGAGGGCATCGACACCGAGGAGGCCATGCTCACGCCCGCACGCATCGAGCTCGTCTCCCGCTACGTGCTCGAGCACTTCGACCAGGCAACCAAGCGAGGCGGCAAGACCTTTGCCATTAAATACGAGGACGGATCGGGCCGCGCCATGAGCCGTCGCGTGCGCGGCTTTAACGGCATACTGGCCACACAATCCATCCCGTTTGCCAAGGCCTACTACGCAAAGATCCGTGCGCTGCAAAAGGAGCTGGGCACCAACTACCGCGTGGCGCTCATCTACAGCTGGGCCGCGAACCCCGAGACCGACGACTTTACCGTCGACGAGGAGATGGACGCGAGCGGGCTCTCCAAGTCCGACCGCGAGTTCCTGGACTCGGCCATCGCCGACTACAACGCAGCGTTTGGCACCAGCTTTTCCACGCAGGGCCACGGCGGCAGGGGCGGCGAGGGCTTTGACAACTACTACAAGGACCTCTCGATGCGCATGAAGTCGCGCGAGGTGGACCTGCTCATCGTGGTAAACATGTTCCTCACCGGCTTCGATGCCAAGTGCCTCAACACGCTCTTTGTGGACAAGCGACTTAGGCAGCACGGCCTCATCCAGGCGTTCAGCCGCACCAACCGCATCCTCAACAGCGTAAAGAGCTTCGGCAACGTGATCTGCTTCCGCAACCTCGAGCAGGAGGTCGAAGACGCTTTGGCTTTGTTCGGGGATAAGGACGCGGGCGGCATCGTGGTGCTCAAGCCCTACGCGGAGTGGATGGCGGACTACCAGGACGCCGTCGACGACCTGCACGGCATGATCGCCGCAGGGCAGCTCCCGCTGGGCGAGGCTGCCGAGAAGGCGTTCATCAAGGCGTGGGGCCTCATCCTGCGGCTGCGCAACATCCTCTTGGCCTTTGACGAGTTCCAGGGCAACGACCTTCTTGGGACGCGCGAGGTGCAGGACTACCAGAGCGTCTACAACGCGCTTTGGGAGAAGTACCGCAAGGCAAAAAAGGCACAGCTGGAGTCCATCGTCGACGACATAGAGTTCGAGATGGAGCTCGTTAAGCAGGTGGAGGTCGGCATCGACTACATCCTCATGCTGGTGGCCAAGTACCACGCCGGCAATTGCGAGGACAAGGAGATTCGCGCCGACATAGACCGCGCCATCGCGGCAGCTCCGACGCTTCGCGACAAGAAGGAGCTCATCGACAAGTTTATCGATGGCGTAAACGTTACCGGAACCTCGAGGGAGGCGTGGGTCGCGTTCGTATCCAAGGAGCGCGACGCCGAGCTCAAGCGGATCATGGACGAGGAGCGTCTGGACGAGCTAAAGACCCTGGGCATCATGCGCCGCGCCTGGGACGAGGGCTACGTACGCGAGACGGGCACCGCCGTGATGGGCATCCTGCCCAAGGGAGGCGCGGGGTCGCTGTTCAGCAAGGCGCCGACCGGTCTCGCGGCAAACCTGGAGCGTGTGATGGAGAAGCTCAAGGCCTTCTTCGAGCGCTTCCACGAGATCGTTGGGATGCCCGGGGAGTAGGTGGCCAAGCAAAGGGGAGTATCCCCTTTGCTTGTCAATAGCCACACTGGTCGCGATCCCGGCGCGCCTACACCCGGACACCAACAATTACCCGAAAGGCAGATGTCAATTCTGGTCTAACATAATGGCATGAAAGGCACAAAAAGAGACCCTTCCAAAACCTCTACAGCTGCTTTGCCGCCCGAAAGACGACCTTAAGTCGCTCAACGCTGTCATCCCGCATTCTCTTCGCAAGTTCCAGGGATGCCACTCCGCACTCACACTCTAGCTCACGAGCCGCGAGCAACAAGGCGTCCTCAAACGATTCGGAGAGCTCCCCTAGACTCTGCATAGCCCGCGCCTTGCCCACGCCCAACTGGCGTGAGAGGAGCCGAAAGTCATCCATGTCGATCTGGTCTATCCGCCTGTGTCGCCCTATGCCCATCCCCATGTCGCGCGAAAGGTCTGTATAGAGAGTCGTGCAGGTTATGTCGTAGATTGGCGACACGGACTTGCCTTCCCAGTCGGGCTGCCAGGTCATGGAGTAGTTCTTGAGGTGATTGTCGCAGTTTCCTATGAGGTAATTGAAGACTTGCGCATCGAATATGTACGAGCGGTCTCCGTAGCGTTCCGACGACTCCCGGGAGATGGTCGCGGCGAACGAGGTGTTGTACCCATCCACCAGCTCGTCCGAGGGCGTGTACTTTAGCCCATCCACCGAAATGCCCATGAGCTGGCAAAAGTCCGCCTGGTGAAGCCGCATGATACCAGGAAGGCCTGCGGGCCTCTCGCGTGTTTCCGCACGATCGAAGCGCTTGGACACAAGAAGAACCTTGTTGTTGTCCGTCACGATGAGGTTCGTCTCTGCCGCGTCGTCAAATCCGCATGCCCTCGCACATCGCATGCAGATGGCCTCGTTAAGCATCTGGTTTGGAAACGACGGCGAGCCCGCCTTGAGGATGTGCGTGGTTGGTTCGAGGCCCATGGGTATGAGCCAAGAGTCGTCTCGCAGGACAAGGCCTATCTTTGACACGGCCCCGTTGATCGAAAGGCGGCTCTCGAGCATCGTTCGGTACGCAAGCCCCTCGGGTTCGGTCGCGAACTCCTTGAGGAAGTCGCTGTCCACCTCTCGAAAGGCGGGGTCGCCGTACGCGGGAGCCTCGTCTGGAGCGCAGAAGCACAAGGCGCCAACCGTCTCGTGGTTCAACCGCGCGAGCACGGGCAAGACGGAGTCGCGCCCCGCCCTCAGCGTCGTTCGAATTCTGTGCCCAACGCGGCCCTCGGGTCCGAGCGAGAAGAACGCTGCTCGGGTCGCGGACGAGTCGAACCGTCCGTCCCTTAGCGGAAGGGGCGGGTAGATGGGGGTCGCGTCGCCGCGTCGGAGGTACGTCCCGTCATACTCGAACAACTCCTCGCCGCCACGCTCGAACCACAGCGTGCCAACGCGCACGAATCCCTCCAGGCGCTCCGCCCAAACGGCAAGTTGCTCCATGGTCACTTCCCCTCGACGTGTACCGTCATGGTCATGTTGAGGATGTCCAGGATCGACAGCAGCTTGTCCGCCGCCACATGTTCCTTGCCCCGCTCGACCTCCCCTATGAGGCGCATGGAATAGCCCGTGAGCCGAGAGAGGTCGCGCTGGGTCATGCCGAGCTCCTTCCTGCGCTGCCGGACGAGCGCCCCGAAGTCGGTCATCTGCAGAATGCGTGTGTCCGCGGGCGTGTTGTACCGCGGATCCAGCGTCAGTCTCCGACGTGGCATCGTCGTTCTCCTGCCTTCGTGATTGCACGTGTGCGTAACATTTTGATTTTCTTGCAATTATAGTACGTTTGCGTAACATTCGTGCCTGAACCTCAGAATATTACGCAAACGTACCATCTGGTTTGGGCGCCTTTGGTCATGCCTGAGCCATCTGAGCGTTCGTATCCAAGGAGCGCGACGCCGAGCTCAAGCGGATCATGGACGAGGAGCGTCTGGACGAGCTAAAGACCCTGGGCATCATGCGCCGCGCCTGGGACGAGGGCTACGTACGCGAGACGGGCACCGCCGTGATGGGCATCCTGCCCAAGGGAGGCGCGGGGTCGCTGTTCAGCAAGGCGCCGACCGGTCTCGCGGCAAACCTGGAGCGTGTGATGGAGAAGCTCAAGGCCTTCTTCGAGCGCTTCCACGAGATCGTTGGGATGCCCGGGGAGTAGGTGGCGGGCTGCCTGCCCCTAAACAATCGTCAAGCAAAGGGGAGTATCCCCTTGTGGTCGTGGAACACCCTTCCCAGGGAGCAGC
>JAUMWL010000176.1 GCA_030529665.1 Coriobacteriales bacterium | reverse complement strand
ACAGCACGCCTCCGGGCGCGCGGGCCACACAGCTCGCAATCACAGCACGCTTGGCACCGCGTGGAACACCGTTTCCCAAAAATGTGTTTCGCCCAACAGCGATAGAATGTCATGCATGCGCGTTACAACAAAAAGGAGGAATGCCAATGCCAAAAACTCAAAAGCCCAACCTTTTGCACGTCGTACTGGCCTTTGCGGCGGGAGCCGTAATTGCTGCCTTAATCTGCTTCGCCATCCCGAAGCAGAGCGACGCCACAAGCACCGACACCACGCCCACAACACAAGACGCCCAGGGCGAAGTCGCCCAAGCCACGGCCACCTCGACGTTTGACAACAAGAACATCGACTACGCAGCAACGTTTCCCTCGTGGAACAAGGACAGCAAGAACCTTGCCACGCTCGTAAAGTTTGTGGACGAGGCCACCGACGAGTCGAGCGACAACTACGTGGAGCCCGCCGACCGCATTGCCACCTTTGACATGGACGGCACCATACTGTGCGAGAAGGCCCCCATCTATTTTGACTATTGCCTCACCTGGCACCGCGTGCTTGACGACCCCACCTACAACGCCACCGACGTGGAGCGCGAGGCCATGGAGCAGGTCCGCGACCACGCCTGTGCCACCGGCGAGAAGTTCAAGCCCTCAACCGTAACCAAGCACGACCTTGTCTCGTCCGCGTTTGCCGGCATGACGCCCGAGGAGTTTCGCGCCTACGTGGTGGACTTTGCGGACAACACCAACGTAATAGGATTCGACGGCATGACCTATGGGCAGAGCTTCTACAAGCCCATGCTGGAGGTCATAGACTACTTGCGCGACAACGACTTTGACGTATGGATAGTCTCGGCCTGCGAGCGCGAGGTAAGCCGCGCCATGGTTGAGCGCCTGGGCATTCCGGCGGACCACGTAATCGCCACCGACGTACGCTATGTTTCGTCAAAGCAAGGAGACCAGATTGCCGACGAATACAACATGGGGCAGGACGAGGAGATTCTGCTGTCCTCTCCTCTTGACGACGTGGAGTGCGGCCAAACGGCCAAGTCCCTCGCCATCGCGCGCGAGATTGGCAAGCGTCCCCTCCTTGCCTTTGGCAACAGCTCGGGCGACTACGGCATGCTCAACTACGCCAAGGGCAATCCCGACCACGAGGGCATGGGCTTCTTTGTGGTGTGCGACGACACCGAGCGCGAGTACGGCAACGCCGAGAAGGCCACCGAGGGCTACGACATGGTAGAGCAGGAAAACTGGACGTCCTTCTCGATGAAGGACGACTGGGCCACCATCTATGGTGAAGGCGTGCAGAAGACTGAGCTCCTCGGCAATCAAACGCAAGAGCTTGCCCAGGCCGCATAGAAACCGGGGCTGTAATAAAAGGCTTTCTGGTGGCATTTGGGAACGCGTATCCCAATCGCAAGCAGGAAGCCTTTGTTACGGCCCCTCATTTTACATAATAATATTATCTGTAAAGAATATTCCACTTTGGGTTTATTTGGTATGACTTGTTATTGTGCACGCCATGGATACCATGGCGAACAAAGTGATTGGGCGACACCTGCGCAGGCTTAGACAGCGTGCGGGGATTTCGCAGCACGAGCTGGCATTGCGATGCCGGTTTACGCAATCGCACATAAGCAAGCTGGAACAGGGCGAACGCAGTTTGTTCTTCTCGGAGGTGTTCTTGTATGCAGAGGCGCTTGGAATCTCTGCAGACGAACTGCTCAACGGCATTAGGCACGCCATGTTTGATCATCTAAGAAACCAAAGAGACTGCTGGTAGGGCAGCCAAATGCAGCACGGTCCGCACAAAATGCGCTCCCGGGAGAACCCCGTTTTTGCATGGAACGGGTCCCGGGAGCGCTTGGCATTTTGCTGCGAGCGGTTTTAGTCGCGTGTGAGCTTGCGATGCAGCCGGTGCGGCTTGCTGGCCTCCGGCCCCAGACGCTCCTCGCGGTTTGCCTGGTATGCCTCGAAGTTGCCCTCAAACCAGTACCAGCGGCCTGGCTCCTCGTCGGTGCCCTCCCACGCAAGGATGTGGGTCGCCACGCGGTCGAGGAACCAGCGGTCGTGACTCACGACCACCGAGCAGCCCGGGAAGCGCTCGAGCGCCTCCTCCAGGGATTCCAGCGTCTCGGTATCAAGGTCGTTGGTGGGCTCGTCCAGCAGCAGCAGGTTGCCGCCCTGGCGCAGCGTAAGCGCGAGGTTGAGTCGGTTGCGCTCGCCACCAGAGAGGACGCCGGCCTTCTTTTGCTGGTCCGACCCCTTAAAGCCAAAGCTCGCCACGTAGGCGCGGCTCGGCACCTCGGTGTCCCCCACCTGGATGAAGTCGTTGCCGTCGCTCACGACCTCCCAGATGGTCTTGTCCGGGTCAAGCCCCGCACGCGTCTGGTCCACGTAGCTGATCTTTACCGTCTCGCCCAGCTCAAGCGTGCCACCACTTGGCTGCTCCAGCCCCACGATGGTCTTGAACAGCGTGGTCTTGCCCACGCCGTTGGGTCCGATCACGCCCACGATACCGTTGCGCGGCAGGCTAAAGCTCAGGTCGTCTATGAGCACGCGTTCGCCAAACGCCTTGTGCAGGTGCTCGGCCTCAAGCACCTTGTTGCCCAGGCGCGGACCCATGGGTATTTGGATCTCGCTAAAGTCGAGCTTCTTGTTTGCCGCCGCCTCCGCAGCCATCTGCTCGTAGCGGGCAAGACGGGCCTTACCCTTGGCCTGACGCGCCTTCGCACCGCTGCGTACCCATTCCAGTTCGGCCTTGAGCTTCTTTGCACGCTTGGCGTTTTGCTGGCTCTCCTTCTCCATACGTGCGGCCTTGGTCTCCAGATACGTGGAGTAGTTGCCCTTGTACGGATACAGCGTACCGCGGTCAACCTCGCAAATCCACTCGGCCACGTTGTCGAGGAAGTAGCGGTCGTGCGTAACGGCAAGCACCGCGCCGGGATAGCGATGGAGGAACTGCTCCAACCACAGCACGGACTCGGCGTCCAGGTGGTTGGTGGGCTCGTCCAGAAGCAGCAGGTCGGGTGCCTCAAGCAGCAGGCGGCACAGCGCCACGCGTCTGCGCTCGCCACCGCTGAGCACGCTCACTGGCGCGTCGGGGTCGGGACACTGCAGCGCGTCCATGGCCTGGGATAGCTGCGAGTCCAGGTCCCAGCCGTTGGCCGCGTCGATGGCGTCCTGCAACTCGCCCATCTCGGCCATGAGCGCGTCAAAGTCGGCGTCTGGGTCGCCCATCTCTTCGCCAATAGCGTTAAAGCGCTCGATCTTTGCCAGGATGTCACCAAACGCGAGCTCGATGTTTTCTCGCACGGTCTTGTCTTCCTCCAGCGGAGGCTCCTGCTGCAAAAGGCCCACGGTGTAGCCAGGGCTTAGCATGGCCTCGCCGTTTGAGATTTCTTCCATGCCGGCCATGATCTTGAGCAGCGTGGACTTGCCCATGCCGTTGGGTCCCACCACGCCTATCTTTGCGCCGGGAAAGAATCCCATGGTCACGTCGTCCAGAACAACCTTGTCACCATGCGCCTTGCGCACCTTGTACATTTGGTAGATAAACTCAGCCATTGCACTCCTTACTTGGTGTATGACAAATCACGGGTAACCATACTACCCGATAGAATCCCGCAGCGGCGCATCCCACGGGCAAAACGTAATTGCAAAAGCGATTGGCTCCTTTTGACACAACACTTATTGTGAATACTCCGTTCGTGAGCGATTTCATACCGTTTAGCTCACATGAATGTTTTTGACCGTTTGTGATTGTTTTTGATGAGATATGTTGCTACAATGGAGACATGGAAAGGAGGGCGCGTGATTGCCGAAGAGCGTCTGACGCAGATCGTAAGGATGGTCAATGAGCGCGGTGCCGTCTCGGTTCCCGAGATTATGACGGCGCTCAACGCTTCGGAATCCACGGTACGGCGCGACCTCGTTAAGCTCGATCGCATGGGGCTTATAAACAAAGTGCATGGCGGAGCAACGCGCATTCGAGAGGAACTTGTTGTTTCCGACCAATCCTTTGTGGGAAGGCACGCTCTCCACATGGAACAAAAGCGCCAGATCGCCAAGTTTGCCGCAACCCTCATAGAGCCCGACGACTTTGTCTTTATAGACGGAGGCACCACCACCGAGTGTTTGGTGGACGCCATTACAGAGACCCGCGCCACCTACCTCACTAACTCCCTCCCGCATGCGCAACGCCTGCTTGCCAAGGGTTGCCGCACGTTGCTTCCTGGTGGCGAGGTAAAACCCGTAACCGAGGTTTTGGTGGGTGCCGAGACCGTCAACACAATACGGCGCTATCACTTTACTCTTGGCTTTTGGGGCACCAATGGCGCGGGCTTGGAAACAGGGTTTACGACCCCCGAGTTTAGCGAGGCTGCCGTTAAGCAAATCTCGCTCGAGCACACCGCACGCCCCTACGTGGTTGCCGACTCAAGCAAGTTCTCAAAGAGCTCGCTCATCACGTTTGCCGAGTTTGACGACGCCATAGTTATTACCGACTGCCTTCCAAAAAACGAAGGAGCCTATAGATCAGCCGGAAACGTCATAGAAGTGGAGGAGCAATGATTTACACCGTAACGTTCAACCCCTCTTTGGACTACATCGTCCGCGTGGAGGACTTGGAGCTTGGCAAGGTAAACCGCGTCTACTACGAGAACATCCTTCCCGGTGGCAAGGGTATCAACGTGTCCATCGTGCTCAAGAACCTGGGGCACGACAACACCGCGCTTGGCTTCATGGCCGGCTTTACGGGCCGCGAGATCGCAGCCGAGATGGAGCAGTACGGCGTTACCTGCGACTTCATCGATGTTGCCGAGGGAATGAGCCGCATTAACGTAAAGATCAAGTCCAACGAGGAGTCCGAGATCAACGGCCTCGGGCCAAAGATTACCGACGCGGACATCGAGGCGCTCTACGCCAAGCTCGACGAGCTGAAGGAAGGCGACTACCTCGTAATCGCCGGCAGCGTGCCCTCCACGCTCCCCGGCGACATGTACGAGCGCATTATGGGTAGGCTCGAGGGCCGCGGCATCAACATTGCCGTGGACGCCGAGCGCGATCTTCTCACGCGTGTGCTAAAGTATCACCCATTCGTAATTAAGCCGAACAACCACGAGCTGGGCGACATCTTTGGCGTTACGCTCAAGACCAAGGACGAGGTCGTACCCTACGCCAAGAAGCTCCAGGAGCAGGGCGCGCGCAACGTGCTCATCTCTATGGCGGGCGAAGGCGCCGTGTTTGTGAGCGAGGAGGGCGAAGTCGTAAAGAGCGAAGCCCCCAAGGGCAAGGTCGTCAACTCCGTTGGCGCGGGCGACTCCATGGTGGCAGGCTTTGTGGCCGGCACCATCGAGACGGGCGACTACGC
>JAUMWL010000052.1 GCA_030529665.1 Coriobacteriales bacterium | reverse complement strand
CACCTGACCCACGGCCTCGAGCATGCCCTCATTCATTGCGGCTCACCTCGAATCTAACGTCGCCGATCGTACCCCGCACCTCGTTCGTGCCGTCACTGCCTACATACGGTATCACCGTGTTGAGCTTCTGTGCCATCACACGTAGGGCGCCAGTGCCCTCGGACAATAATTCGTCGAGCCACGACGCGTCGGCAAAGCTTACAAGTTGGGAGCGCGTGAGCGTGGCGGCTTTCTTGGTGACCAATGCCCTTCAAAACAAAAGCAGGTCAACCAAAAACACTGGTTGACCTGCGGTAACGTCTGGTGCCCCCGGGCCGATTCGAACGGCCGACACCCGCTTTAGGAGAGCGGTGCTCTATCCCCTGAGCTACGAAGGCATGTGGGTGTATTGTATCACACTACTTCTTGGCCTTCTTTGGAGCCTTGTTAATTGCCGTAATTAGGCGCTTCTCGGACATAGACTTAACATATGCGTCGACCTCGCTGCGAATGGGACGAATCTTTCGCCAGTCGTAGATGAGGCCCACAATAACCACGATGTACGCCGCAACCATAACCAAGAGGCCCAGGATGCCAAGCGCCTCCGGCGCGTTAGTCCCCATGTTGCTTACGATGAGGTACAGAATGACGGCGGTCGCCATAAGCGCAATGCCGGCCACGAGGAACCTAAACCAAATCTTGTGGATGCGCTGATAGTCCTCGCGCTCCTCCAGCAGCTTTTGCGAAACGTTGTAGCGAAGGTCGCTTATCTCGCGATCGTGCTTGCGCTCGGCCTTTGCCACTTCCTTGCTCACGTCGGACTTCTTCTTTGTCTTGCCGCTTGAGCTAACCATGCGCACGCCCTCAGAGGCACGCCTGGAAGGCTTTGCCTTGGTGGCAGACTTGCGCACAAAACCCTGCTGGTTGGACGAACCGGCGCTAACAGCATCGTCGCTCGCATCCTTTGGCGCACGGTCGAAGGGCCTAACGTTGCTTCCCGCCTCCTCGCGAGCTCCCTTTATGGTGTCCTTTAGTGACATGGCGTTATTGCTCCTTAACTGAAACGAACTTCTCTCCGGTAATAATCTCGTAGGCCTCCTGATAGCGCTTGGAGGTTCCCTCAATGACCTCTGCGGGAAGATGCGGCGGCTCACCGGTCATGTCCCAGTTTGCACGCAGCCAATCGCGCACGTACTGCTTGTCGTAGCTGGGCTGAACCTTGCCGGGCTCGTAGCCCTCCGCAGGCCAAAAACGGCTGGAGTCGGGCGTAAGGCACTCGTCTATGAGCGTGAGCTTTCCGTCTATGAAGCCAAACTCAAACTTGGTGTCCGCGATTATGATTCCGCGCGTGGCAGCATACTCCGCAGCGGCGTTGTACACCGCAAGGGAAGCGTCGCTCAACTGCTGCGCCACGTCCTGCCCCACGATCTGCGCGCAACGCTCAAACGAGATGTTCTCGTCGTGGTCGCCAATCTCGGCCTTGGTGGACGGCGTGAATATGGCCTGCGGAATGCGGCTGGCCTCCACCAATCCGTCGGGCAGCTTTATGCCGCACACGGTTCCATCCTGGTCGTAGGTCTTCTTGCCCGACCCGGTGAGGTATCCGCGCACGATGGCCTCAATGGGCACGGTGTCGGCCTTGCGCACCAGCATGGAGCGTCCGGCCAGGTAGTCCGCATAGGCCTGGTACTCAGCCGGATACTGCGCAGGGTCCATGCTGATCATGTGGTTGGGAATGAGCTCTGCGAACTTATTGAACCAAAAGGCGCTGATGCGCGTAAGGATCTCGCCCTTGTAGGGAATCTCGTCGGGAAGGATAAAGTCGTACGCGCTTATGCGATCGCTCGCGACCATAAGCAGGCTGTCGCCGCAGTCGTAGATGTCACGTACCTTACCTTGGCTGTCGGGTCGCAGCTCAATGGTTGCCATAGATTCCTTCTTCCCTCGAACGAGACATGCGCTCTACATTGTAGTAGAAGTCCCGTCGTTTCGCAGAGAGAATTCGAATTGGCACACCCTTTCCCGGAAAGGGTGTGCCATAGATGTGCCGCCTAGCGCGCACGCTCCTTGCGATGAATGAGCGGAAGGTGCAGGGTAAAGGTGGTGCCCACGCCCTCCTCGGAGTCAACCGAGATGGTTCCGTTGTGACGGTCCACGATTTCCTTGGTAAGCGAGAGGCCCACGCCGAGTCCTCCAGCCGCACGCTCGCGACTGGCATCCGAGCGCCAGAACCTGCTAAACACGCGCGGTATGTCCTCCTTGGCAATTCCCATGCCGGTGTCCTGAACAGAGATAAGTGCGTTGCGCCTGTCTCGAGCCACGCGTACCCACACATGTCCGCCTTCCGATGTGTAGCGCATGGCGTTGCTCAAAAGGTTTACGGTGGCCTCGCGAATGAGGTCCGGGTCTATCTCGGCCGAGAGGTGCTCGTGGCCCGTCTCGTTTTGGAACGCAAGCTCTATGCCATTGTCCTGGAACAGCTGGCTGTGCACGGTGACCAGATCGTTGGCCAACGACACCACGTCGCATTTCTCGATGTGAAGCGGCGTCTTGCCGTTCTCCATGCGCGAGAGGCGAAGCATGGCGTCCACCAACCGGGAAAGACGCCTCACCTCAACAGAGACCGTTGCCAGATTCTCTTGGTCGGCCGGCATCACGCCATCCTGCATGGCCTCTACCGTTGCCTGCATGGCCATCAACGGCGTGCGAAGCTCGTGCGCCACGTCGCTGGTAATGCGGTGCTCCAGCTTGATGTCTCGCTCCAAGGTGCTTGCCATGTCGTCAAAGGTCTCGCCCAAGCGACCGATCTCGTCGGTGCCCGTTAGACCCGTGCGAGCGGTGAGGTCTCCGTTGCGTATTTGCCGGGCGGTTGTGGTAATGCGCTGTATGGGATTGGTGAGCGCACGTGCCACAAACACGCCAATAACGCAGGCAAACACAACCGCCATGCTTGCCGCCGTAATGATGGCCCCGTAGGAGCTCGTACGAAACACCGAGTCGCTCTGGGTAAGGAGAGCATCGGGCGTGGCCGACCAAAACGTAATGGTTCCCACCTCGTTTGTAATGACCTGGCCGTCTTTGGTCGTAACGGACTCCCTTATGCTCGCGCTTACGATTGAGTCCTCCTGCAGGGGCAGTGCCACCAATCGCGTGTGCGCCGCACGGTCGCCATGCACAACCTCGCCCGTTGAGTCGTCATACAATATGGTGCCGTGATTGTCGACCAGGCGAATGCCAACGTCGGGCATGGACTCCGAGGTGCTCTCTATGTAGTCGAGCGTCTCCTCGTTCCACTCGTTGCTGTCGCCATATTGCTGAGACAAGCTCTCGGCCATCTGCTCAACCATGCGCTGCATGTTGGTGCGTGTATACACCTGGAACTGCCGCTCCCACACGAAGGCGAGCACCAGCGAGAGCACCACCGCAGTCATGACGGCTGTGAGGGCAAATGCAAGTGTTAGGCGCGTACCGTACTTAAGCGAGTTGCGCGGACGACGCTTTATGGTGTTGTAGGAGGAAACGTTGGAATCGGCCACGGCGTCCCTGCCGCCGTGGCCAGTATAGAACGCCACGATTACTTGGCGCGGGCGCGGGCCTTGGCCTTATCACCCTTGTCGGGAGACTCAAAGCGATACCCCACGCCATGCACTGTGTAGAGCCAGCGAGGATTGCGAGGATCGTCACCCAGCTTGGCGCGCAAGTTCTTTACATGCGAGTCAATGGTGCGCTCGTAGCCCTCAAAGTCATAGCCAAGGACCTTCTCCACCAGCTCCATGCGCGTATACACGCGTCCCGGGAAGCGTGCAAGGGTCGTGAGCAGCTTGAACTCGGAAGCCGTGAGGTCAATCTCGCGGCCCTCGATGGTTACCTTGTGACCCGAGATGTCTATTACCAAGTCGCCAAAGTCCAGGACCTCAAGCTGAGGCTCGCTTTCGGTATGAGCGCGACGGAGCAGCGCGCGCACGCGTGCCACGAGCTCGCGCGGCGAGAAGGGCTTGATCAGATAGTCGTCAGCACCAAGCTCCAGACCAATGATGCGGTCCTCGACCTCGCCCTTTGCGGTAAGCATGATGATGGGGACGTTGGAGGTCTCGCGTATGATGCGGCACACGCGCTCGCCGGACAGCTTGGGGAGCATGAGGTCCAAGATCACCAAGTCGAACGAATGCTTCTCGAACTCCTCAACTGCGCTCTGGCCGTCACCAACACCACGCACGATGTAATTCTCGCGTTCTAGATAGGCAGCCACCGCATCACGAATAGCCTTTTCGTCCTCAACCAACAGTATGCGCTTCTCGTCAGCACTCATGAGCATCTCCTTACGTTGCGATAGAGCCATGATTATGGTAAGTGTAAGTGTACTCCACATGACATGCATGGGAAAACTGGTCTTTCGGGCAGACGGAGATGTTTTCGGTGCAAGGTTGGCGATTTGGGGCCAGACCCCAAATCGCCACTACAGGCCGAACGAGCGGAGCACGACCGCGCTGGGGTATCCCGACGCCTCGTCCTTTACCGTCGCAAACGTGACGAAGTCCTTGGACAGACCCACGCGCACGGGAAACTCTCCATAGTCCACGCTGCGATTCGCCGCCGTAAGAATGCTGTAGGTCTCCTTGTGAACGTCCAGCACAAAGTACGACGTCCTGCTCTTGATAATAAACGTGTCGTCTTTGCCGGCCACGTTGGCACTCGGCTCTCGAGCCAGGCGAACAAAGGGACCGCTGCTAGGCCCAATGTAGGTGCCCATGGTCCCAAACATGCCACCCGAGCTGTAGCTCGCCTCAATCGATATGGCAAAGCGGTCCCCTATGTGCGTGGCATAAAAAGGCTTTACGGTTTGCGGTAGCACCAACTGGTCAACGATGGTGGACAGGTCGTCGTCTAGCGAGTATGCGGTCACGCCATAGAACACGCCTTCGTCCGCCCGCACGCGCGGGGCAAGTATTACCTGGTCGCCCGAGACGCTTGGCGCAAGGGCAAAGCGCCCCGGCGACTCAACCACCGACTTGGCGTTCTCGCTCCCCAGCTTCCACAGGTAGCAAAACGAATGGTCCTTGGTGTTCTTTCCCGAAAGCGCCGGGGTTATCTGCCACAACACGCTGTTGTTCCAGCACACGAATCCCGGTGGATCGTAGTCGGCACTACCCGTCCAGAGCGTGGTGGCCGAGCCCTCCAAGGCCCCGTTGCCAAAGCGCGAGGCATAGAGCACCCATTCGTGCGTGAGGTAGTCCAGCTCCACCCACGCATATACGTCATCAGAGCAACGCACGTCATATATTACGACCGATGACTTGTCGCTTCTAACGTCGGGCACGACCTCTGCCAACGTGCCGCTCTCCAGCGAGAACGCGCAGCCCTTTGCCATGGGCACGGCAGACGACCCCGCCTGAGTTGCGGGCACCCATGCGCCGGGTGCCTCGCGAAACACGCAGCCCAGAGAAAGGGTCCACGATTCCTTTTCCACAAAGTCAAGGTCCCTCTCGTGGTACTCCTCCAGGGCGTTTATGGCACGATCGGTATCCACCACCATGGGTTCGGGTACGTCCTCCTGCTCGGGATTGGTGCAGCCGGGCAGCACGCTTACCGCCGCGCCAACCGCGGCGGCCGCAGCCGTTCCTCGCAAGAAGCCACGCCTAGAGACGCTAGGCCAGCGCACGAGCATCCTCCTGCGCCAGACGCAGCGCTATGGTGAGCTGGTCGGCACACGACGTGCCTCGGCCGGCGCAGTCGTTGCCCGCAAGCAACGCCACCACGTCATCCACGGGCTTGCCCTTAACCAAGAGCGCAATCGCCTTGGTGTTGCCGTTGCAGCCGCCAGTAAACCTTACGTCCTCGATGGTTGAACCATCGTCCGAAACCGCCACGTAAATGTTTGAGGGGCAAACGCGCCTCGGCCTATAGTTCATTTCGTACATGGTAGTTCCCTCCTGCGTTGGCTTGCTTGCGCATAAGTATACCCATCACATGCGGAATCGGGACGAAAGAATCCAGTACTCGATTCCCATGCAGATTTGATGCTCGCTTAGTGCCTATGCAGTGACTCGCGCACGGCACGCAGGGCCCTTCGATGACGCATGCTTTTCTCGGTGCCCACATATATTGCCACAAGAAAGAGCGCCACGGCGGGTATGGCGAGCGCCGCGGCAACGAGGTAGGACCTCACCTGCACGGCATCGGCCACGATTTTGAGTGTTCCCGGGAGATTGTCCACGCGGTGCCCGCGAATGAGGAGACGGTGGGAGTTGACCCCGTAGGGCGTGCACGTAACCAGCGTCATGTAGTCCTTGTCTGGGTCTATGGTGAGGTCGTCGATCTCGGTGGGCAGCACCACGCGGATTTGGTCCACCTCGTAGGTTAGGACGCGATCGAGCACCGTTACCACAAACAGGTCGCCTGTCTCCAGCTTGTTGATGTCGGTGAACAGCTTTGCGTTGGGCAGCCCACGATGGCCCGACACCGAGCAGTGCGTGCCCTCCCCTCCCACAGGAAGGCTCGTCCCCGCAATGTGGCCAATGGCCTGCACCAGCACGTCGTTGCTCGTACCGTGATATATGGGCAGCGTAACGCCTATCTTTGGGATGTCCAGGTAGGCCATGAGGCCGGTGCCGCCAACGTTTAGGAGGCCGTTGTACTCACGCATCTCCTCGTCGTTCATGCGCCAGAGCGCACCGGACGCCGCGAGTCGCGCGTTGTACTCCTCGGCCTTGGCAAGCATGTCGTCGGCCTCGCTGGTGTCGAGCTGGGCAACCGCCTTGTCGTAGTCGGCAATTGCCTGGCTTTGGTGGATGCCGTTCCACCAATCGGCAAGAACCGGATACAGGAGCATTGCCGCTCCTGCCAGGCTGGCCACCAAGAGCAGCACGGTAACCACGTTGTACGCCGGTCTTCTCACGGCACCTCCTCCCCCGTGTGCTTGGTTCCCATTCAGGGGGGACGCGGACAAACGTCCCCGTCCCCCGTGTACGGGCTATTCCATGCGCAGGCGGCGCCTGGTAACGAGCACCACAAGCGATCCAACCAGCACCGCGGAGCCAAAGGCAACGAGCGCCTTTGTTCCCAAGGCACCGGTGGTGGGCAGCACAAGGCCGGGCTTGTTCTCTATGCTTGCCGTAAGGGTGGCCAGGTCAAGGTCCGGCTCCATAACAAACGCAGTCCCGTTGGTTCCCGTAAGGGACGTGAGCCTTGGCTCCTGAGCCGAGGCGTCGTGCTCGGCGGAGATGGTGAACTCAATGGGGTCGATGGTGTTGTAGCCCACGGGCGTGGTGGTCTCGGTAAGCTTGTATATGCCGTCATCCAATCCGGAAAACGCAAACGTGGAGCCGGTGGCGTCGCCCGTCTTGATGGGGTTGGCGGCTCCCGTTTCTGTGTGAAGCGCCGTGACGTCCACCCAGTTGCCCTTTATTGAGCCACCCTCAGAAGACGTCGTGGTCGCGGTGCCGTTTTGGTCTGCCACGAACTTTTCGAGCATGAAGTCTGCGCCGGTGAGGGCGTTGCCTCCCTCGTCCACCTTGTTAAAGACGGTCTTGTAGGTAAACACCACGTTTATGTCCTCGGTTGTGTGGCCCACGTTTTGCCACGAGGTTGGGTCGTTGGAGTAGTAGAGGGTGTATCCGTTGCGATTGCCGTACTTTCCCACCGTGGCATTGGCGTTGAGCGTGGCGTTGTACCTAATCGTTATGGTGTCGCCACCCTTGAGGGCCTTAGCCACCTCGGGCATGGAAGCTGCCATGAGGTTGGGAATCTCGTACGCCATTACCTTGCCGCCGCTGTATTGGGACGAGGCGACGATGGTGCCGCCGTCAAGCGTAGGTATCTCCTCGCCCGTCTTGTTGGCAAACGTGATCTGCGTACCCGTGGTGTCGCTTGCCCCGTAGTAGATTGTAGCCGTGCCGTCCCACGAAAGACCGGCGCTTATGTCGTCCACAAAGATGAGGCGGTATCCCACCGCGGCAAAGTTGGCGTAGTTGGTGGGCAGGGTAGCCGTAAGCGTAAAGGGAATGGTGTCACCAATGTCGTAGTCGGCAGAGTCCTGCGCGGCGCTGAGGGTGGCGTTGAGGGAGTCGTTGACGTCCTGGACCTTCTTTGAGGAGGTGGGGGTGGCTGCCTTGGGCTCTGCCACAACGTCGCCTCCAACGACCTTTACAATGTAGTCGCTGTGGGCCTGTCCGTCGGGCACCACCGTGTTGCGGACCAGATAATAGCCAGGGGCAAGACCCGTTGCGCCATAGCCCGTAACGCTGCGCGTTCCACCGTCGATGCTATAGGTTCCCTTGGTCGTGGCTATGGCGTTGTCCAAAGACGACCCGTCGTTCTTGCCCAAGTTGGTAAGGATGGTATGGAACACGTCGTTGTCTGCGTTGTCCTTTACCTTTTGGGCAACGTTTGCGGCGGTCCTGCTAGCGCCCGTAAGCTCAAACATGTTGTACACGGCTTCCTTGGTGTCTCCCTTTACGCCGTTGCCCCACTCAATGTTTGACAGCACGTATTCTCCGGAGGCGTTTGTGGACGAGTCGCCCTTGAATATTTGATAGAGCAGGTACGTATAGCCGTCGTTCTCGTTTTGTATTACAAACGTGTACCCATCATCCGCCTTGGCGGTTGCGCAAAACAGCGGCAGCGCCAGCAGGGCGGCCATAAGGTACGCCAACATCTTTCTTGTCTTTGTCATAGTTTCTCATCTCCTTATGTGATGAATTCCCAACCTTTGCGTCGTTGATGGCACACCGTTTCCCAGAAACGGTGTGCCACCTTATGGCGGTCCTCCTCTCACCCTGTTTGCCCAGGCGTGCATGCGCGCTCACCTCCCCGCCTTGCAAAAAGCAAGCAAGCGCCCAGCACCATGGCTCCCACCACGTACGGTGCCCATGGAAAATCGGCACCTGTGCTTGGCAGCACCACGCCTTCGCTGTTGGACACCATAATGGTGTTCCCGTCCACGCGAAACGCCGTGTTGCTTGCCGTCTTTATGGCCGTTATGGCAACGGAATCGCTGTTGGGCACCGTGATCCTTACGGAGCACTCCAACTTGTTGTAGCCGCTCGGCGCCGACTCCTCAACCAGGTAGTACACGCCCTGCCGCAGCTTTCCCAAGCTCACCTTGCCGTCCGTCCCCGAGGTAAGACGTTCGCGCCCCACCATGGGGGCCGGATCCATGCTTCCATCCGTCAGCTCGCCATGCAGCGAGAAGACCGCACCTTGCAGCGGGTTGTTGGTGCCCGCAATCACCTTGCGGATGGACACCTCGCGCGTGTACTGGGGGTTCTCCACCTGGGTGAGCCCCATCTCGTTGCCCGACCAGTCAACGTAGGTTATGCTCGAGCTCTTGCTCCCCACCTCCAGCTTGCATATGCGCCCGTCCGCCAGAACATAGCCGGTGGGGACATACGTCTCGCGCACGTAATACGTGCCGGGGCTGAGTCCCTCAATCGTTACCATGCCCTCGGCATCCGATACAAACACGGCCGGTCGCTGCTTATGTGGGTCAGCCGTAAAGGCAGCCGCAGTAATGGGAATGCTGCAGTTGGCGTCCGTGTACACCGTAAACTCGGCGCCTGCCACCGCCCTCTGCGCGTCATCCACCTTTGAGAACACCACCTGCCCACTGCTGAGCGTGTTCTGCACATGCACATGGATGGTCCCATCGTCATCCACACTCTGAGTTTGGGTAACTATGTAGTCCTCGTAGCCGTCGGCGTCGGCGCTTGCGTTGTAGTGCACGGCACCCTCGCCGCCAGGCTCTCCAATCCACTCCTCGCGCACCGTGTAGGTCGCCTCGCTGCCATTTACATAGGCGGGAAGGTCCTCCCACACGGCCGTCCACGAGTTCGCACTGCTAAGCTGCACGCTCTTACCCGGCACAGCCACCCCGTTGCGCATAAGCTGCATGGTTACCGGCGTGGTCGCCCCGTTGGTCCACTGCTTGGCAACGGCTACGGTTTGGGTCCTTGGCACGTTTTGTATGTACATCAGCGGTCGCAAGCTGGTATCGTTGATCTGCCCCAACCCAACAAGCCCGGCAAGGCTGGGGTTGTCCGTTACGCTTGTATCGAGCGTTATGTGAGAAACCTGCACCGACGACAGCTCAACGGTCCCCGTTATGCTGCCGGGAAGCTCCTGGTACCCCTCGCGCGGCTCTTCCTCTATCTGGAACCTATAGCTTCCATCGGGCATGAGGTACTTCTTGTTCTCGTACCAAATCTCGTTGGGAACGTTGATCACAATCATGCCCGTATCGTCGGTCTCCACAGATAGGGGCAAGGCAACGGTCTGCCCATCTGAATCCACGTACAACGTAAAGGTAAAGCGCGCGCCCTCAATGGGGCCGCTGGTGCTCGCGTCCTGCTTTACCAGCACGATCTCGCGCGGCTGCGTGTAGCGGTTGCTAAACGCAACTGTTTGGATGTCGGCTATGGTGGCCTCGTCCGGATAGGAATAGACCGCCTGTATCTCAATGCGGTTGGAGTCTCCCACGTCCACCTCGCCTTGGGTGGTGTTGCTCACATGAATCGACCGCGCCGTTGCGTACGGCGACTGCGCGGTGTAGTAATGCTCCGCCACCCAATAGGTGGACAGAGGCTCCAAGGTGTCTATCACCCACGTGTAGGTTCCGTTGTCTGACAGGTAATACCCCATGTCGTAGTTGGTGTCTTGGTCGCTATGCCAGTGGAGCCTAAGCCGGTACTCCTCGCTCAAGCTGGTGTTCTCGGTCTTGCTTTTGTCACGCGTCACCCCAATGTAAAAGTTGCCACTGTTCTTGATGGACTGTATGGCCGCCTCCGAGCCGTCAAAGCGCTTGGTCACCACGAGCTTGGCGTACTTGGGAATGAGCATGCCATCCACATGCCAGCTGTTCTCTTGGTCCTTGAGCACGTACCAACGCAGGTCAAAGTAGTCGGCGGTGAGCTTGTCTTGCGGAATAAGCGTTCCGTTGATCCTGATCTTTCGGTCTTGGCCAATCGACGCGTTCCACACGCGAATGCGGGAGAATATAAACTCGTCCGACGGAAACGGCTGCTCAAAGGTTATGAGGGATCCGGGATAGGCGGTTCCGTTGTTCTGGCCGCTATACTCCTCGGAGTAGGGGATGCTTGTGTTGGCATAAGAGCGCAGCTGGGAATCGATGAGGTCTATTTGCTGACGCTCGTTTGCGTTGGAGTTGCCAAAGAAGTCCATGCGCTTGCCGCTTACGCCATCGCTTGTGGCAAACAGGCTCTGCCCACCCACAAAGATGCGTGAGGTAAACAGGCAGTCGGTATAGGTTCCCGTGTCGTCAATGTTGAAGGTGGACCCAAACAGCCTGACGAAGAAGCCACAGGTGTTGGTGTTATAGCGATACGCCCCGACCTCCGTACCGTAATAGCCAGACTTGCCGGGCAGATAGGCGTCCCACACGGCCTCGTACTCAACGGAATCCTGCGCGGGCATCCAAGTACCGGCGGCATATATGGTTCCGTCCCCGTCCTTTTGGCGCCATCCCCTAAACGTGTGAGTAAGCAGGTTGTAGCCGTTGTTGGTCTGGCTCACGCGAATGGTCTGCGTGCCATCCGGAGTGTTGGTGGCAAGGTTGGGCAACATAAACCATGAGCCCGTGTCTACCGACTGGCTGTAGAGGTCCTCCCCCACAATGTCCAAGATTGCCGGAGACTCTACCTGCACGCTCTTGGAGCACCACGGCACGTCCTCCCAGTGCTGGAAGTCAGGCGCGTTTATGCCAACCTGCTGGATTACGCCAACGTTGAAGGTTATGGTGCATATGGGTACAAACACCGCCTTGAGCTCTTGTATGTGGTTGCTCGTTATGGGTTTGTCCACAAAGGTCAAGGTGTCGTTGTGCGTGTCTAGCTCCACGCCGTTGAACTCCCAGTGGTCAAACCGGTAGCCATCGCTTGCAGAGGCCGTGAGGGCGTTCTTTAGGGTTATGTAGCTGCCAGACTGCACCACGTTGCCCCAACCAATCCACTGGTCGGTCTGGTCGTTTACGCCCTGGCACACCTTGCCAGTTCCCGGCGTGCCCACCGTAACCAAGATGCGGCTCGTGCGCGTTGCGAGGTATTCCGCGCGATACGCCACGTCACGAGTTGCGGCGGGGAGGTCTGTAAGCTCGTGGTCGCGCGTTACGATCTTGCCGGCCTCGTCGCGCCATGCCACAAAGCTGTAGTTGGAGACGTCGTAGGCAACGGCACCGCTGGGGCTGCGCTGCTCGTACACCTGCTCATAGAGGTCCTTGCCAACGTCTGAGCCTCCCCGTATGGAGACGTCTCCCACGTAGGCACCGCCTTGCGAGTTATAGGAGTAGTAGCGCACGTTAAGGAGCTCCGCCTTAACAAACCGCGCCTGCACTATGATGTTCTCGCTCAGGTCCTGCGGCGGCACAAAGCTCGCAGACTCGCATACCAAAGCACCGGTATCCACCCGGTACCAGCCCACAAACTTGCCGTCGTCGTTGGGCACTGCCACGGCACCCTGGCTGCTGCCCGAATAGCAGAAGTACACGTTGCCCGTGGTGCCGTCCTCCTCTATGTATGAGTAGGTCTTTGCGCCGCCTTGCTGCACGGAGCCGTTAACACGACCGTACTCATCGGCCCAGATGTACTTGTCAAAGGTTATGAGGTACTGTCCGTCTGGGGCAAAGCAGGCCGTAAAGGTCTGGCTGCGCTCCTCCACGTTCCACTCGTCTATGGACGGTCGAATGCTATAGAGGTCCTGCTTGCTTACGTCTGGCCCCGTGGCACCCATGCCATAGTCTTGGTAGCCGTTTATGCGCCACCCCACAAAGTGGTAGCCGCGTGTGGCACTGAGGCTTGAGCTAAAGGGCTCGTCGGCCGAGCGCGGACGCACGGCCGATCCCGCGACTCCGGCATCAGTCACGGCCTCAACGACCTCGGGACCATAGCGGCTGCTTCTCTCGTATACGCAACCGCCGGTAGCGTCGTTTACGTTCATCGCAAAGTAGTAGGTCTTTGCGTCCAGAACTCGTATGACGTACACATCCCCGGTTGCCATGGTAATGGTAAGGGTCTCCTCGGTGTCAAACGCACGGATGCTGCGCAGAATCCAGTCTTTCTTTTTTCGCTCTATGGAGACGAGCGACGGGTCGCTAAACACGACATCTTGCACGTTTGCAACGTCTTCGTTGATCTGCAGGCTCTGCAGGAGGTCCAAGAGGCTTGTCTTGTCCCCACCAGCAAGGTGATACTCGTAGCCCTCGTAGTAGAAGTCCACCGTATAGGCAAACGCAAACACCGAGAAACCCTCCGTTTGGAAGGAGAAGCCACTCTTGGTGGCCTGAGTCTCCAGGCATTGGGGACCATCTGGACAAAAGTGCACCACCGCATCGGGCATCTGCGCCTGCAAGATGCGAACCGTGGCCTCGCCATCGGGTTCGACCTCGTTGCCATGCTCGTCCAAAATGCTGAGGTCCAGCATGGTGAGGTTGTCCCCCACGTGCGCACGCACGCTGATTCCGTCTACAAGCTCCTTTGACTGGCACGCCTCCACCTGACGAACGCGCTTGCCTGTGGCCTTAACGCGCGTAGCCACGAGCCGATACGGCTTGTTTGCGGGCAGCTGTGCATTCACGCGTACGTTTAGGCCATCAACACTGGCCTTGAGGGTCGTAAGCTGCGCGTCGCCTGAGGTCGGGGACTCTTGTGGAACCGACTGGGTCCCTTGGAGCTCCAATGCTTCTTGGGTTGTCTCCGGCTCTGCGGGTTGCTTGGGCTCCACAGGTTCCTCCAGCTCTGTAGGTTGCTCGGCCTCCCGGACCTCCTGAAGCTCGTCGTCGGCCGCATGGACCTGTTCGACTTCCACGGCCTCTGGTTCTCCAAGCGCGTCAGGCTCTTGTTGCCCGGGGTCCTCCGCCACGATGGGCCTCTCCTCATCTGGCAGACGCCCATAGCCCAAGAGCTTCCCGTCCGTTATGGTAAAGGGAATCTGGCTCACGGCGTCTCCCCAGTCGCCCGCCACAACGCCAAACTCGCCAACATCCGCATCGGTTTGCTCCACGAGTCCAACCATGGTGTGTCCATCGTCGCGGACAAAGAACACGAGGTCGCCAACGAGCGGGAAGTAGGGCGATACGGCATGGTCCTCATACAGGCCCGCAGTCTTTAGCGCATCCATCCAAGCGTCGGCATTGTGCTCCCGCGGCATCGCGACCGCATCCACATTGGCGTATTCCAGGCAAAACGCAACAAACGCGGCATCCCAATCCTCATACGGGCTACCATCCCATGCGCCGTAGCGGGTGTAGCCCGCAACACTTCCGTCTTCTCGCACCTCGTAGTTGAGCTCGCTCTCGCCATAGCCCAGCTGAGAGCGCGCGATGGTCACAAGTCGTTGGGACTGCAAGCCTTCCTCATCCTGAGGAAGGCTTAGGACCCAGTCGGCCTCCGTCTCAACGTCGGCCGCTGGGTCGGAATAGCACGACAGGTCATGCACGTGCCCGGCGACCGTGCAAGAAGACCCCGCGTCCTCCATGCCGCAGAACGTGGGCTTGCGCTGCGTAAACGCAGGTAGACGCATAAGGGTCGACGTGGCAACGACCACAACCAGTCCCAGAATACAGGTGAGGACGATGTGCTTGCGCTTTGTGCCATGCCGCCCAATCAGCCGCTCTGTCTTATTGCGTAACTCCCGCACGCCGCCACCCCATCAACCCACAAAGCCAATGGCGTCAAGCGGCCACACGCGCAGGCAGATCTTGCCCACAATGCGCTCGTCCGGAACACAGCCGAGTTGTGTCATGCGGGAGTCTATGGAACTCGCACGCTTGTCTCCCATAACAAAGTAGCGATCTGCTGGCACCTGATACGGCAGGGTGAGGTCACAGCTGCCAAAACCCTCCTCGCTCACGTAGGGCTCGTCCAGCGCGTTTCCGTTTACAAAGACGGTTCCATCCTCCTGCATGTTAAACCATTCGCCCGGACAGCAAATCACGCGCTTTACCAGTATTTTGTTGTTGTAATAAAACGCAACGATGTCTCCCGTTTGGTAGGTGGAAGACTTAACCGACACCACAACCTCCCCCTCATGAAAGACTGGAGCCATGGAGTCGCCGTATATGGTAAACGTGGGAAAAGCAAAGGTCGCCAAAAGCACAACGACAGCCGCAATCACCAGCAGCGACCCAACGGTGCTTGCTAGCATTCGTATGGCACGTATCTTGCGATTGCGTCGACCAAGCTCCGCCTCTATCTGCTCTGCAGTAGGGCGTGCCCGGACAAGACCATCATCTGTCATGACCATCCTTTATGGGTAAGAGGCATGTAGTTGCTCAGTATAGTCTTTTATACTATGAAAAGGAGTGGTTCTGGTCGTCGCTCGCGTTGTGGTTTTGATTATGATGTATGTGCATGCCTACGGATGTGCTAGGAGGAAGCGTGAACAATGTCGTTGTGGGGCGCTTTGCGCCAACGCCTTCGGGTCGCATGCACGCGGGCAACGTGTTTGCTGCGCTTATGGCGTGGCTCGGCACGCGCTCCGCAGGTGGTCGCATGGTGCTGCGCATAGAGGACCTCGACCCGCGGGCCCATAATCCCGAGGCCACGCGGCTTTTGCTCGACGACCTTAGGTGGCTCGGTCTGGATTGGGACGAGGGCCCGTACTACCAGAGTCAGCGCGGCAATATATACTCCGAGGCAATTCGCTCGCTCGAGTCGAAGGGCCTCATATACCCTTGCTTCTGCACGCGAGCCGAGCTTCATGCGGCGTCGGCGCCACATGCCTCGGACGGCACGCCCGTGTATGCGGGCACCTGCAAGGGCTTGTCGCAAGCGGAGGTGGCCAGGCGCTCCCTTGTGCGCCCGCCCGCCTTGCGTCTGCGCGTGCCCAAGGCCAACGAGGCGCTGGGTGTCATTGAGTTTGACGACTTGGTGTATGGTCCGCAACGCGAGGTGTTGTGCAGTGAGTGCGGCGACTTTCTTGTGCAGCGCAGCGACGGGGTGATTGCCTATCAGCTTGCCGTGGTGGTGGACGACGCCCTGATGGGCGTTACCCAGGTAGTTCGCGGGCACGACCTGCTAAGCTCCTCGTCACGCCAGATTTACCTCCAGAAGCTTTTGGGATATGACCAGCCAAGGTACGCACATGTTCCTTTGCTCGTTACGCCCGAGGGCAGACGCCTCTCCAAGCGCGACCGCGACCTGGACCTTGGCGTTATTCGAGAACGTGACGGCGGACCAGAGCGCTTGCTGGGACAGCTCGCCTCGCTTGTTGGCCTTGCGCAAGAGGGCGAGCCAATTGACGCGGCGCGCCTAGTGGATCGCTTCGCGTGGGATAAGGTCCGCGCATGCGCGCGTAAGAGCTGCGTCGTGGACGCCTAATCAAGCCCACACGATGCATATTGATGAGGAACATTGGGTATATTAGGGAAGGTGTGCATCGCACGCCCCGTCCGTTGACGGCCCTCGAGCATCGGAGACTGTCATGCGCTGCCCCAACTGCGGACATGTAAACACCGACTTGGCAACACGCTGCGCCGCTTGTGGCTCGGCACTTCCCTGCAATCCAAACGATACCATTCCCCAGAACACAACAAGGCCCGGAGGCACAGCCAAGCGCGCCCAGGTGGACACGGAATCTCCCCAGCCCACCATAGTCGGCAACACCGGCCTGCGAGGCGCCGTGCGTTCCATGCAAAGGCTTGCAAAGAGGACTGGCCGTCGGCTTGGGTCGTTCTTTGGAGATCACAAGGGTTTGCTGGGCATAGGCGTCGTCCTGGCAGTCATTGGCGTATTGGCAGCCGTGTGGCTTGCCATCAGTGCCTTCGACGCTCCCGCATACGCAAAAGTGCAGGCCGAGGTAGCAGCGCTGCTCCCCACCTACGAGTATTCTGGCGGCACCTTTGGCCCCGACCTCCAGATTCCGCTCTCAAACACCACCATAACCAAGCGCGCCGCCACCAAGGCGCCCGAGGGTACGGTGGTAAGCCAGGGTGTTGGCCCAGCCGCATTCAGTGTTGAGGCGGAACTGACCTACGACGACGGGCAAATCCGCGTCGTCCGAGATGTCGCCGCCACCTACGTGCGAAAGGACAACGGATGGAAGATGGAAGGCGAGCTCTCCGACCACGGCACGTCCTTCTTTGCGCGGGCCGGCGTGGACGAGAACAAGGTCTTGTCAAACATGGGCGAGGTGCTTCATGCCACAAGCTCAAAGAGCAACGAGCCGCTGGTTGACATCTATGCAAACGGGAACTTCTCCATTGCAGGCAACAACTTTACCGAGGCACCGGACCGTGGCGCCGCAACTGACGACGTTACCATACACTGCGCGCAAGCCGGATCGTTCTACACCTATGAGGGTAACGTAACCGCACACTTTGCCTTTGAATCGGGCGAGTGGAAGCTGCGCTCGTCCGAGGCCGATCGTCAATCGACCACTCGTTCATACGAACCACTGGTGGGCACCTGGAACGGCACCTTTCTATCTACCGCGGCATCCAACGACGGCGCTCGTTGCTATGGCGCAGCTGACCATCCGCTGAGCATAAGCATAGATTCCGTGGGCGACGCGTCAAGCGGAAACGCAACCGTATTGGGAACCATTACCGTTATGGCCCATTATCACGAGGGACTGTCACACGAGGCGCAAAGCAATCTGGGAGACACGCAACTGGAGCGCGTGGACTTTACGGGGACCATAGACACAAGCTTTGACCAAAACACGCAGAGCGACCTAAACATTCGCTGCGCCACAGGCGGAAGTCCTGACGGCCTTGTTGAGTTTGTGCTGGGCTTTGGAACAAAGGACGACCCTTCGGCCGCAGTTGCATGCGTAACCAGCACGCACAACTACGAAGATACGATCTTCTTCTTTATTCCCTACCAAACAACGGCGACCTTTACCGATACGTACTCGCTCAGTCGGGCGTAAATTGGCCGTTTGGGGCCAGGCCCCTTTTGGCCAGCAAGCAAAGGGGTGTCCCCATCGCCTGGTTAAGCCAAGCGATGGGGACACCCCTTTGCTCAGTATTCCTTTTTATGCCTCGTCAGCAGGTGCGGGGGCCTCGGCAACGGCCTCGGCTTCCTTCTTTGCGGCCTCAGCAGCGGCCTTCTTTGCAAACTCGGCAGCACGCTTGGCCTTTGCAGCGGCCTTTGCCTCAGCAGCGGCCTTCTTTGCAGCAAGCTGCTCGGCGGCCTTCTTTGCGCGAGCTTCCTTGGCAGCAGCGGCACGAGCAAGCTGGGCAGCAGCGGCGCCACCAAACTTGTCGGCAAAGCGCTGTACGCGTCCGCCGGTGTCAACGAGCTTCTGGGTGCCGGTGTAGAACGGGTGGCACTTGTCGCAGAGGTCGAGCCTCATGCTGGGAACCGTAGCACGCGTGGTCCACGTGTTTCCGCAGGAGCAACGAACCTCGCACTCCATGTACTTGGGATGAATGCCTTGCTTCATATGGGTCTCCTTAAATAGGTCCTGGTTACCGACCAGGACGAGATTTACGCTCGGACACAGGGCAGGACGCCTGCCATCCAAGAGTCAAGCTTTCAAAGTATACCCCAGCATATGCGG
>JAUMWL010000051.1:16519-18523 GCA_030529665.1 Coriobacteriales bacterium | reverse complement strand
GACGACGAGCCGTATCGCCGCGAGATAACCTGGTCGGTCTTTGACGAGAAGTCCAACCGTCTTGCAAACCTGCTGTTGTCGCGTGGCGTCCACAAGGGCGACAAGGTGGCCATTCTGCTGTACAACTGCATTGAGTGGCTTCCCATTTACTTTGGCATCCTAAAGACGGGCGCCACGGCGGTTCCCCTCAACTTTAGGTACTCCGCAGACGAGATTGCCTACTGCGTGGACAAGGCAGACGTGGACGTGCTTCTGTTTGGCCCCGAGTTCATTGGCCGCGTGGAGCAGATCGTGCCCCTCATCCAAACGGGCAGGCTGCTGTTCTTTGTGGGCGACGACTGCCCCACATGGGCCGAGAGCTATCGCGAGCTTGAGGCGCTGAGTTCCAGCCGCGACCCCCAGATTCCGCTGTTTGAGCACGACGATGCGGCAATCTACTTCAGCTCCGGCACCACGGGCTTCCCCAAGGCCATCCTGCACAACCACGAGAGCCTCACGCAAGCCGCCGAGATGGAGGCCGTGCACCACGGCACCACGCACGACGACGTGTTCCTGTGCATTCCGCCGCTCTACCACACAGGCGCAAAGTTCCACTGGATGGGCAGCCTTACCTGTGGTTCCAAGGCCGTTCTGCTGCGCGGCGTGAGTCCCAAGTTTATCTTTGACACCGTAAGCCGCGAGCACTGCACCATCGTGTGGCTGCTGGTGCCATGGATCCAAGACATCATGGCGTCGATCGAGCGCGGCGACTTGCGCCTTGAGGACTACGAGCTTGATCAGTGGCGCCTCATGCACGCTGGCGCCCAACCCATTCCCAAGAGCCTCATCCAGCGCTGGAAGAAGGTGTTCCCGCATCACGACTACGACACGAACTACGGCCTTTCCGAGTCCACCGGTCCCGGCTGCGTGCATCTGGGCGTGGAGAACGTCGACCACGTTGGCGCCATTGGTGTTCCTGGCTATCGTTGGGAGTGCAAGATCATTGACGAGCATGGCAACGTGGTACAGCAAGGCGAGGTTGGCGAGCTGTGCGTAAAGGGCCCGGGGCTCATGACCTGCTACTACAACGATCCCGAGGCCACGGCTGAGACACTCATTGACGGTTGGCTGCACACCGGCGATATGGCGCGTCAGGACGAAGAGGGCTTCTATTGGCTGGTGGACCGCAAGAAGGACGTTATCATCACCGGTGGCGAGAACCTGTATCCCGTACAGATCGAGGACTTCCTCTCGGGCTTCTCGGCCATAAAGGACGTGGCGGTAATTGGCTTGCCGGATGACCGTCTGGGCGAGATTGCTGCCGCCATCATTGAGCTAAAGCCTGGCGCGATGACGACCGACGGCGACATTATGCAGTACTGCAAGCAGCTGCCGCGCTACAAGCGTCCTCGCAAGATTATCTTTGCAGACGTTCCGCGCAACGCCACGGGCAAGATCGAGAAGCCCCTGCTGCGCGAGCGCTACGGGGCGACTGCCTTGGTTGATAAGGAAAGCAACCGCTAAGAAGAGAGCGGGCAAATGCGTGCGTAAAGGGGGACACACCTCAAAGAGGTATGTCCCCCTTTTCTCACGAGCGATGGGGGGCGCTCCCCCTTGCCCGCGTTTGCGCAGGTAAATAGGCCCTATCCCAAAACTAGCCTTGTGAAAATGGATACTGGATTATATGCTAGGACTGTGTTTTTTATGTAAGCGGACTAAGGAGGTTGGCACAATGCAGTTGCAAGGTAAATCAAGGCGCTTGTTTGCGTTCTTTATGGTATTCTCCATGGTTCTGGCGCTTATGCCCACGAACGCCTATGCAGTGACTTGGAAGAAGCTGAAGCTGAAGACGATTGCTTCGTACGAATACAGCAACGTTAAGGCGCAGGTCAAGAAGTCCTACAAGGTCAAGAAGACCGGATACTACAAGCTCAGCATGAAGGGCGGAAACGGCATCGTTAAGTTTACGGCCCCCAAGACCAAGACCTACACCTTTACGTTCTCCAACCTCACGAGCAGCGAAGT
>JAUMWL010000051.1:0-16419 GCA_030529665.1 Coriobacteriales bacterium | reverse complement strand
AAGCGCGCACGAATACGCGACATTCTCGTTCGTGTTGCGGGCGCATTGCTCAAGTAGCATTTGGCTCGCGGGGATTCCCCTTTTTTGCAGATAGCGTGCCATGGCCATGGCCTCGGTACCCGGCTCGTTGTGCAGCGGCCCTCCCGTGAGTACCAGCGTGCGGTTGGTGTGGTGTTGGCACAGCGCAAACGCTACGTCGAGGCGCCGTGCAAGCGTGGGACGTGGCTCCCCATTAACGACCGCGCCGCCCAAAACGATTATGGCTGCGTCATCCGTGATGGTAGCCTTTTGATGGTATGCCATACGCAACCGTACGAACCAGAAGGCAAACAGTGCAATGATGCCGCAGGAAAACGCAAGGGCGACGATGCACGCAAGGCGTATAGCGCCCGTTGGGTTGGCACCAATCAGCAGGGATGCCGCGGCAGGTGCAACAGACGCAAGGGCGGGTGGAACCATGCCCACGCTCACACGACGATGCCGAGCAAAAAAGGCAAGGTTGGAGCCGGTGGGCGCAAGCCACAATGCAAGAAAGACCGGCTGTGGCCGCGTGTGCAGCATGGCCATGCCTGCAAACAAGCAGGCGCACAAAACGAGCGCGACGAATGGTGCAAGGGTCTTCTCGGTATGTGCGAGCGTGCTCGTGCGTTCGCTCATTTGCACTCCTTTGGGACATGTTGGCGGATTAGGGCCAGACCCCTTTACGCCATTCATCCCATTTTAGCCATGGTCTCTTACCTGCGTGTTTCAAAGTATGAATTGGCCGTTTGGCCGTTTGGGGCCAGGCCCCAAACGGCCAATTCACGGAACGCACTCCTCACGCGGTGCCAATGGGCGTAGAATCATGGGGGTATGGTGCACGAACTAAGCACACGAGATAAGCACAAGCAGAGGAGGAACCCATGGCACAAGCGAACGTGGTATTTCTGGAGTACCCGCGCTGCTCTACCTGTCGCAAGGCAAAGAAGTGGCTGGACGAGCAGGGCGTGGCATACGAGGACCGTATGATCGTGGAACAGAACCCCACAGCAGACGAGCTGCGCACCTGGATAGCGACGAGCGGGCTGCCAATTCGCAGGTTCTTCAATACAAGCGGCAAGCTGTATCGCGAGCTAGGTATGAAGGACCGTTTTGCCGCAGGCATAAGTGAGGAAGAATGCCTTGAGCTGCTTGCCTCCAACGGCATGCTGGTAAAACGCCCCTTGGTCGTTGGCGCGGACTTTGTGCTTGTTGGCTTCAAGCAGGCCGAGTGGGAGCAGGTGCTTCTGTAGGAGGCTCACGATGGACCTGGACATAAAGCGCGTGCTAGCGGCAAAGCCCGGCGAGCCGGAAGATGTGGAGCTCACGCCGCTCACGACCACCTGGGGCGATGCCATTCTTGCCGACCCCTCCAAAGTTCCCAGCGAGTATCCACGTCCTCGCATGCGGCGCAAAGAGTGGACGTGTCTTAACGGATGGTGGGACTACGCCATAACCCAGAGCAGCTCTGCAAAAAACCTGTGGCAATCCGCGAGACCTCCCCAGGAGTGGGATGGCCGCATATTGGTGCCCTTCTCGCCCGAGGCGCCGCTTTCTGGCGTGGGCAGGACCTTGCAGCCGCAGCAGCTTTTGTGGTACAGACGCGTCGTTGACCTTGTGGCAATAGACGAGGGGTCAAGGCTGCTGCTCAACTTTGGCGCGGTGGACTGGGCTTGCACATGCTACGTAAACGGACGTAAGGCTGGCGAGCATGTTGGCGGGTATCTGCCGTTTGGCTTCGACATTACGGATGCTGCCCACGAAGGCGCAAACACCATAGAGCTCTGCGTGTATGATCCGAGCGAACAGGGCACGCAGTTGCGCGGAAAGCAGCGCCTGCGCAGGGGCAACATGTGGTACACGGCACAGAGCGGCATCTGGCAGACGGTGTGGCTGGAGACGGTGCCAGCCGCCCACCTCGCCTCGGTGGATGTGGTTGCGTCCGCGGCAGACGGAACGCTTGAGCTCTGCTGCACGGTAAGCAGGGCCGGCGAGGTCCTCGAGCTCAGCGTCATGGACGCAACCAAGGACGTGGTGGCACGTGCATCAGTCACCGCGTGCGAGAAGACCGTTCGCGTTGGGCTCAACGTGGAGCGGCCGCATCTTTGGGATGTGTGCGACCCCTATCTGTACGAACTGACCCTCTCCTATGGAAACGACAACGTGGCAAGCTACTGCGCGTTTCGCACGGCGGCGGTAGAGAAGGACGAGCAAGGCACCCCGCGCTTCTGCCTTAACCACCGGCCTCTCTTTGTGCGTGGTCTTCTGGACCAAGGGTATTGGCCCGATGGGCTTATGACCGCTCCTTCCGACGAGGCGCTGGTATACGACATAGAGGCCGCGCGCGCAGCAGGATTCAACTTGCTTCGCAAGCACATTAAGGTCGAGCAAGACAGATGGTACTGGCACTGCGACCGCTTGGGCATGCTTGTGTGGCAAGACATGGTGAGCGGGGGAGGCATACCTGCGGAATGGGCGAGCGCAAACACCCCCACGCTCTTTAGGCGTAGCTGGTCCCTCTATCGCGACGAGACGCCGCGATCATGGAGAAGGCTCGGCTCATCGGACCCGGACTATAGGGAAGAGTGGAAGAGGACGGCGGCGCAGACGGTTAAGTACTTGGCTGGTCACCCTTGCGTTACCACGTGGATCGTGTTCAACGAGTCGTGGGGCCAGTTTGAGTCCGCACGCAACACCAAGATGCTCAAGGAAGTGGACGACACGCGGCCCTACATTGCAACGAGTGGTTGGTACGACCGTGGGGCGGGTGACTACGTTGCCGTGCACAATTACTTCCGCAGCCTGCGCGTATACAAGGACCCTTGGTCAAGATGGAGAAGACCATCTGAGCGCGCGTTTGTTATAGACGAGTTTGGTGGGCTCACGTGTTCCATAGAGGGTCACACGTCGGTGGACACGGTCTATGGGTACGACACCTACAGCAGTCTTCCAACGTGGAAAGAGGCGGTGCGGGCCCTTCTTTCCAACGTCGATGCGCTTGAGGAAGAAGGGCTGTCCGGCTTTGTGTATACGCAGATCAGCGACGTGGAGGAAGAGACCAACGGCCTTCTTACCTACGATCGTCGCATAAACAAGCTTGACTGAGCAGAAAGGGGTAACCCCTTACTGCTCAGCATGCTCTACTCGTCCGAATCCTCTTCTTCGGCCTCTTCCTCGGCGGTGGGCATTGGCACGTACGACAGCTTGTGCTGGCGCTTGGTTGCCACAAAGAGCGGCACGTATTCCAGCATGACGCTGGAGTTCTCCAACCCGTACCAGTGGTCGGGGGAACCGCATGCGCCGCGGATGAAGTACTTGACCTTTAGGATGGTGAGGTCGGCGCTCGAGATGTCGTTGGAGTCGGAGGGGACCTTGCGTACGAGGCAGAAACGGAAGTCGCCCACGTGTCCCGCGCGCTCGTAGATGGAGAAGCGATGGTCTTGCGCCGGCAGACGCCCTTGCTGCACCATGGTGCTAATGATCTGGTAGAGATACTCGTTAACGCGCTGGTTTACATGGAAGCCCAGACGCAGCTGCACCTTAAACAAGAAGTCCGTGCCAAAGTCGTTGATCCAGAACTCGTGCGTGTCGGGCTCGTCGGTAACGGCCACGTTTAGGAACCAATACGCCTTGGCGCGTTTGGGCTGCTTGTCCAAAATTGAGTACAGGATGTCTCGGTCAAGCATGGTGGAGCTGGGGTCGTTGGTAAGAAACACGAGGTTATCGGCCATATACGGGATCTTCTCGTATTGGGAGAGCTCGCGAAGCTGGCCCACATAGTTGGCAACGGGAAGGTTTACGCGCTGCGCCATCTCGATCTGTGTCCCACGATGCCACACATACATAACGATAAAGATCGCAAAGGCAAGGAACACGGTAACGTATCCGCCGTGCGTAAACTTGGTCAGGCTCGAGAAGAAGAAGAACGATTCCAAGACGCCAAAGAACAAGGCAAAGGGAACGGCGAGGGCAGCCTTGTGCCGCACGCGCGCGAGGTAAAGCGTTAGCAGAATGGTGGTCATGAGCATGGTGACGGTAATCGCCAGGCCGTATGCCGCCTCCATGCGCTCGGAGCTGCGGAAGAACAGCACCACGCCTACGCAGCCAATCCACAGGATGTTGTTTACCATGGGTATGTAGAGCTGGCCCTTGTTTTGCGAGGGGTACTCTATCTTCATGTGGGGCATGAGGTCGAGGCTAATGGCCTCGCTCACAATGGAGAAGCTGCCCGTAATGAGCGCCTGGCTTGCAATGATGGCGGCAAGTGTGGAGAGAATGACGGCAAAGATGCGAAACCCTCCGGGAAGCATCTCAAAGAACGGGTTCATGTTTGCGCCCATGGCGGCGAGTCCGGCGTTGTTCCTCATGGAGAGGATCCATGCGCCTTGTCCGAGGTAGTTGGCGATCAGGCACGCCTTTACCACGGGCCAGCTGGCATAGATGTTCTTCTTGCCCACGTGGCCCATGTCGGAGTACAGCGCCTCGGCACCTGTGGTGCACAGGAACACGTTGCCAAGCACCATGAGCCCCGCTTGGTTGAGGTTGCCGTTAAACAGGAACATGATGCCCCTCAGCGGGTTGAAGGCGCGCAGCACGTTGAGGTCATTGAACAGGTAAATGACGCCCACCACGCCCAAGAAGCCAAACCATAGGCACATGATGGGGCCAAACGCACGGCCAATGGAGCTCGTGCCTGCCCGCTGAACCAAAAAGAGCATGCAGATAATGGCAATGGTGATGGCAATAACCACGGCTTGGCTGTCGCCGATTATCTCGTGTATGAGGTCTATGGTGCGCAGGCCCTCAATGGCGGTGGTTACCGTAACGGCGGGCGTGAGGATGCCATCCGCAAGAAGCGCTGCACCGCCTACCATGGCGGGACCAATGAGCCATGCCCCGCAGTGACGCACCAGGCTATAGAGGGCAAAGATGCCTCCCTCGTTGTGGTTGTCCGCCTTCATGGCCACCAACACGTACTTTACGGTGGTGATGAGCGTCATGGTCCAGATGATGAGCGAGAGGGCGCCAATCACAACGTCGGGCTCCATGGTGTTGAGGCCGCCGTTTCCATGCATGATGGCGCGCAGGGTGTACATGGGGCTCGTGCCAATGTCTCCATACACTACGCCCATGGTGACGAGGACCATACCCATGCTAAAGGGTATGGCACCGTGATGCTTTTTCTTTGCCATTTGTCTCCTCCTGAGGCGACGACGCAAAAAACTGAAAGCGTCCTTAAGCTAGGCCTATCAATATTATCTCAGTGACCTGTGCAGAATGCGCTGGAATATTCAGAATTTATGCCGTCTTTATGCCCGTTAAGGAGCTTTGTGAAGTGCAAAAACGAATCATGCAATACGCTTTGTTATGGAGGTGAGAAGCGCTCACATGGATTGGTTGATGCAAAGATACGGCAAGCTAACTGGAGCGAGCGTCGTGGCAAACGCCGCGGTGTCGCTGCTCATACAGATGATCACCGTGCTTGTTGCCATGCTGCTAGATGCCCTGGGGTTCTCGGAGGCGGCAAAGGTAATCGTGTTCGTGCTTGGCGTGCTTGTCACGTCGCTGTTTACCACGAGTCCCATCTACTGTCTGGTGGCCTCGGCCCTCTCCATTTTGTGCTTCAACTTTTTCTTGGTGAGCCCTCGCTTTACGTTGCGCATTGAGGGCACGGGCGTTCCCGGGACCATTGCGGTTATGTTTGTGGTGGCACTGTTGGCCAGCTACTTGGTCACGCGCATGCGCGACAACGAGCGAAAGTCGGCCGAAGCTTCGCTCAAGGCGCAAAACGAGCAGCTGCGCGCCAATCTTCTTCGCTCCGTCTCCCACGACTTGCGCACGCCCCTCACGGCCATTATGGGAAATGCCGACATCTTGCTCGACAAAAGCGTTGAGCTTTCGGAGAAAGAGCGGCGTCGGCTCGTGCACCACGTGTACGAGGACGCCACCTGGCTTGTTGACGTGGTGCAAAACCTGCTGTACGTGACTCGCCTGGAAGAGGGGGGTATAGAGCTGGGGCGCGACGTCGAGCTGGTGGACGACGTGGTGGAGGAGGCCATGCGGCACGTGAGTCGCGACGCCGCCAATCACAACATTGTGGTGACTCCAAGCGGCGAGCTCTTGCTTGCGCGCATGGACGCCCAGGTAATTGTTCAGGTGGTCGTAAACTTGGTAAACAACGCTATAATGCATACGCATAGGGGGTCTAACATACACATTGAGGTTCGTCGCGTAGGGCAGAATGCTGAGGTCTCGGTGACCGATGACGGGCCCGGCATAAACCAAGAGGACAAGCAGCGCGTGTTTGAGCCGTTCTATACCACGTCGGGCATCTCCACCGACAGCCAGCGAGGAATGGGGCTGGGACTCTCGCTTTGCCAATCGCTGGTGGAGGCGCATGGGGGAACCCTGCGCGTAGAGAACGTCAGCCCGCACGGATCCGCATTTATCTTTACGCTTCCGCTGGAAAGCCTGCCAAATGAGGAGTACGAAAGCAATGGTTAGCAACAAGATGACGGTTTTGGTCGTGGAAGACGACATGGCGGTGTGCAACTTGCTGAGCACCGCCTTGAGTTCCCATGGTTATGCGTATGCGACGGCCATGACGGGTGAAGAGGCCGTGCGTTCCATGGCCGCGTCGATGCCCGACATCGTGCTTCTGGACCTTGGCTTGCCCGACTTGGATGGCGTGGACGTGATTCGCAAGGTGCGCACGTGGTCGCAGGTGCCCATAATCGTTATATCGGCACGAGTGGACGACACCGACAAGATCGAGGCTCTGGACGCTGGTGCGGATGACTACCTGTCCAAGCCGTTCTCGGTTGGCGAGCTGTTGGCGCGCATACGAACCACCGAGCGCCACCTGCGCTACATGGCGCGAGACAGGGAGCCCGAAGTGTCGGTGTTCCACAACGGGGACCTTTCCATAGACTTTGTTGCGGGCACCGTGCAGCTCGAAGGCAAAGAGCTGCACCTAACGCCTATCGAATACAAGCTTCTGTGTCTTTTGGCCCAAAACGTGGGACGCGTGCTTACGCATCAGTTTATTCTTCGCGAAGTTTGGAGCGGTGCGGCAGAGGGTGACCTCGCGTCGCTGCGCGTGTTCATGGCTACCCTGCGCAAGAAGATAGAGAAGAACTCATCACATCCACGCTATATCCAAACGCACGTCGGTGTGGGTTATCGTATGATTCGGGTGTAACTTGTTCCAAGAGTCGCTATACTTGTAAGTTCGTATAGGAGATGTTTGGAGCAAGCATGATAGATGGCACATACAACGTTTCGGCTCGTACACCCCTTGGCGCAAAGGCTGGCACGCTGGTGATGGCTACCAACGGCACCACGTGTGACGCGGACCTCACCATTGCGGGAAAGACCAAGCACCTGGTGGGGAGCATAGATGGCGAGACGGTTACGTTTGAGGGTAGCATTCACCTGCCGTTTCCCATTGGAAACGTTAGGTATGTTCTTTCGGGTACCGTAAAGGGCGACACGCTTTCTGGCACATGCCGTACAAAGAAGTTCAGCTTTGATGTGCAGGGGACGCGTGTGGCCTAGCCATTTGAAGGTTGGAGGTTAGCGTGAAACAGAATGAGGAGCACAAGCGCATGCCTGGAGAGCCCGAATTCAATCCAGAGCTGCCTTCGGAGGAAGTCATCGAAGAGGGCAGAAGAAGTTCGGTGATGCTTGGACTCATAATTGGTGGCGTTGTGGTTGGCGTGGGAATCGTTGCCTACCTCTTGTTTGGAAAGTACCTTGGGTTCTAGGACAGTGGGGACGTTTGGGACAAACGTCCCCACTGTCCGACGTCCTATTTATGGTAGTACGTATGGCTCTCGTATTTTGGCTCGCAGCATACGTTTATGCCAAGGCTGCGGTAGAGCTTCTCGTCGGTAGGCGAGAGGATTACCGAGAAGTAGGCGTCGCAACCGCATAGCTCGTCTGCTGCCGATATGGCGCGTGCCGCCTCCTCGTTGGTGGCAGAGCTCATGGAGAGAGCGATGAGGGTTTCGTCGGAATGAAGCCTGCGATTATGGCTGTGCAGGTGCTCCGTCTTTAGGTTGCAGATGGGCTGTATGGCCAAATCGCTCACCACGTAGTGTTCCTTGGGGATGCCTGCCACGCGCTTTAGGGCGTTGAGCAGCAGAGATGATGCGGCGCCGAGCAGCTCGGAAGTCTTGCCCGTAACTATTGAGTTGTCGGGAAGCCTCATTGCGGCGGCGGGATATCCGGTCTCTTTTTCCTTTGCCAGCGCCGCTGCGTGTGCGGGATCATAGTCCCTGTCTATGCCCGCCTTCTTCATGAGGAGGTCTATCTTTGCCAGCGCCTCGTTTCCAACGCCGGTGCGCTTGAGCTGCACCGCCGTCCAAAAATGGCGACGGACGATCTCGCGCTTTGCCGCCTCTTGGCATATGGCGTCTGCGGAGATGCACTTGCCCACCATGTTTACGCCCATGTCGGTGGGGGACTGATAGGGACTCTTGCCCTGGATCTTTTCGAGAAGAGCCCGTACGACGGGGAACGTCTCAACGTCTCGATTGTAGTTGATGGCTATCTCGCCGTAGGCTTCGAGGTGGAATGGGTCAATGATGTTATTGTCATCCAAATCTGCGGTGGCAGCCTCGTAGGCAATGTTGACTGGGTGCTCCAGCGCCAGATTCCACACGGGGAAGGTCTCAAACTTGGCATAGCCTGCCTCGATCCCGCGCTTGTACTCATGATAGATCTGGCTCAGGCAGGTTGCGAGCTTGCCAGACCCGGGGCCCGGGGCGGTAACGACCACGAGCGGTCGGTCGGTTACGGCAAACTCGTTCTTGCCAAACCCGTCGTCGCTTACGATGAGCGAGGTGTTTGCCGGATATCCGTCTATGGGATAATGGCGATAGACCGTAACCCCCATGTCTTCCAAGCGCCTTTGGTAGGCCTCGGCATGAGGCTGCCCGGTGTACCTCGTTATGACGACCTTGTTGGCGAGCAGACCCATGCCTTGGAACAGGTCCATAAGCCTTAGCACGTCTTCGTCGTATCCAATGCCTATGTCGCTGCGGCGCTTGTTCTTTTCTATGTCCTGAGCATTGATGGCCACAAGCACCTCGGCTTCGTCTGCCAATGCCGACAGCATGCGTGCCTTTGAATCCGGCGCGAAGCCGGGAAGCACGCGACTGGCGTGGTAGTCGTCAAATAGCTTGCCGCCAAATTCCAAATAAAGCTTGCCACCAAATTGGTTGATGCGGTGACGAATTCTCTCGGCCTGCATCTTAATGTAAAGGTCGTTGTCAAACCCTATGCGCATGGACGTACCTCCTTGGGCAGACGTGGTTCAAGAGGCATTCTCGCATAAATTCTGCGTCTAGACGAAAAAGGAACAAAGAGGTTACGTAGCGGTACTGACTTGGAGGGCGGTTTTATATTGCAATGCGATAGCCACAGTTCGAAATCCCATAATACGGATTCTTAATTCCTACTTGATTACTAGGAAATAAAATGCCATCCTATGTCCAGCCGAATCGGACGTTGCACAGACGAGGGAAAGGAAACATGATGAGGGCTGCAAAGGGTATTGAGGGTCTTATTGGACAGACGCCGTTGGTAGACCTATCGTCTTTGGTCGGTGGCAAGGCAACTGTGTGGGGCAAGTACGAGGCGACAAACCCGGGCGGTTCGGTAAAGGACCGGATTGCGTTGGCCATGGTTGAGGCGGCCGAACAGGATGGGTCGCTACGGCCTGGCGGGACCATAATAGAACCCACGAGCGGAAACACGGGTGTTGGACTTGCCATGCTTGCGGCCGCGCGCGGGTATCGCATGATACTGGTCATGCCCGAGACCATGTCGGTGGAACGTCGCAAGCTCGCTGCCTCCTATGGTGCCGAGATTGTGCTGACCCCTGGCACCGAGGGCATGAAGGGGGCCGTGGCCCGCGCAAACGAGCTTAAGGAGCAAACGCCGGGGGCAATCGTGGCAGGCCAGTTCCAGAATCCCGCCAATCCGCAAGCGCACTACCGAACCACGGGACCAGAGGTGTGGGAAGCGACCAAGGGCGAGGTGGATGCCATCGTTGCGGGAGTGGGCACAGGCGGTACCATTTCGGGCACGGCGCGCTACCTCAAGGAGCAGAAGCCGGATGTCGTTGCCGTGGCCGTGGAGCCAGAGGAGTCGCAGGTGCTGGCGGGAAAGCCTGCGGGGAGTCACAGGATACAGGGCATCGGGGCGGGGTTTGTTCCCCAAACGTATGATGCCTCGGTCGTTGATCGGATTGTGCCCATTGCCTCGGTAGATGCCATAGAGACAAAAAAGCTGCTGGCTAGCGAGCTTGGCCTTTTGGTGGGCATCTCGTCAGGGGCATCGGTGGCCGCTGCTCTAGCACTGGCAAAGCAGCCGGAGTTTGAGGGCAAGACCATCGTGGCGATTTTGCCAGACACAGGCGAGCGCTACCTCTCCATGGACCTTTAACGTGCAAGACGTTTAGACAAGTTGGCACCTATGGATGCCAAAAATGGATCCATAGGCGCCGATTTGGGTGTTTGGACCCAAGGACCACTAATCGCGCTGAACTCAGGCAAGAGAACCCAAGGGATCCCAAGGGGCGAGCTCGATGGGCTCCTCTGTCTGCAGAATATGACGCTGATCATCGGTGAGATACCGTTTGTTCACAACAACCTGGTATACATACTCGTCAAACCAAGCGTCCGAGAGGGTATCGAAGCCGTTTCTTCCGTGATCCTTGCCCCAGCTGTTCTCCACCTTCCAAAGAACCGGGTCGCCGGCGTTGTTGAGGTTCACTCCCTCAAGCACCATGGCATGGGTGAGTATTGACTCTCCATAGTCCAGTCGCTCGGCCTTGTTCAGGCAGCCCTCGATCGCAAAGCCAAAGAGGCTGTCGACGTCGAGTGCTGCGGGATCCATGATTCCCTCGTCGCGAAGGAAGCACTGGTCCACATCGCAGCCAAACCACACGGGCTGCCCGTCCCTTAGCTGGGCAATGGCCATTCGCTTGAGCTCGGCCGGCTCGAGGTTGAGGTAGCGGACCTGCCCGTATTCCACCACATTACCCATGTATTTTACCGTGTAGGTATGGTTGAAGGGCTTGTCGGCGGTAGGGGCGCTTATAACGGAAACATAATCGTCCAGTTGTATGCCCACGACCTCGTCGTAGAATTCCTGTGGCGTAAAGGTGCCCGTGAGCACGAGTTCGTCGTCCTTGTTGCGCAGGCGCACGTCAAAGCTGGTGGGCGGCTCGCCCAAGCAGGTGATGAGCAGTGACTGCACGTTGCCAAGCATGTCCTTTGCCATCGCGTTTAGGTCGTGCGCCGACGAGCCCTCTACGTGTGCGCCTCGCAGGGTTTTGGCACATCCGCGCAGGTAACGCGCCAGAAACTTGTCCATGTCATGCGTGTTGCGTGAGCAGGCAGTCTCGGGCATGGTCTCCTTTGGCACAACGCCGTACTTCTTGACAAGCCCACAGAACATGTCCCACTGGCCACCATCGCTAATGGGATCGGCCAGCAGATGAGACACCAGACGTCCGTCAAGCGGCTCGTCCAACGTGTCCATAATGCTTTGGAGAAACCATCCGCTCTTTTCGAGCTTGTCAAAGAACAGCGGGTAAGCCTCGCTGAGCTCAAAGGACTTGAGGTCGTATTTCCGCATGATGGAAGCGCGGAAGATGTTGAGGCTCGCAAACATCCAGCAGCGACCGGAGCGTTGCTGGTCGCAGCGCTTTCCCTGGCTCACCTCTATGTCAAAGGCCTCGATGGTGTTTTGTGCCACGGCCTCGGGCACCCGGGCCACGCTTCGGATTCCCTGCGCGCTGACGGCGTTCTTTGCCACAGTGTTGGCACGAGTCTTGCGAAAGGCCTCGTTTGTGCGAGCGATGTCTTGGGGTGTGATGCGCATGGGTTCGTTCATGGTGGTTCCTCTCTGTTGCCTATAGTGGGAGCATAGCAGAAAGGCAACAGGCAAACCGCTATGTGCACGCCCGATGGTTGCGCATGGAGTGTTACGAAATTATAATGCGTAATACTATAGGTTTTCTGACATTCGAGGGGGAGTGCCTTATGCACATACCAGATAATTACCTATCACCAACCACCGATGCCATTCTGACGGTGGCAATGGTGCCTGTGTGGGTGCGTTGCGCAAGACGGGTAAGGGAGGATCTGGATCAGCGGCAGACGTCCTTTATTGGCATGGCTGCCGCGTTCTCGTTTTTGCTCATGATGTTTAACGTCCCCCTTCCCGGTGGCACCACGGGGCATGCGGTTGGCGGCACGCTCATCGCATGTTTGCTTGGGCCACATGCGGCTTGCTTGGCGGTGTCGGTGGCCTTGGGGATTCAGGCCCTGATCTTTGGCGATGGCGGCATACTCGCCTTTGGCGCCAACTGCTTCAACATGGCGTTTGTGCTCCCCTTTGTGGGATATGCGTGCTATCGCCTTGTTGCGGGGTCTGAGCCTACTGCTGCGCGACGGATGGTCGCGCTCTTTGTGGGCTCGTATGTGGGGCTAAACGTGGCGGCTCTTTGTGCGGCAGTGGAGTTTGGCGTCCAGCCTCTGTTGTTCCACGACGCAGCTGGCCAAGCCCTGTATTGTCCGTATCCGCTCTCTGTCTCCATTCCCGCCATGTGCATCCCTCATTTGCTGGTTGCGGGCGTTATTGAGGGAGTCGCCACCGTGGCGATCTATGAGTTTGTGTCGCGCGTGGCCCCGGATTACCTTGTTGATGCAAACCGCGAGACGGCGAGTGCGCGGGGCGGGCTCATTCCTGTGGCGGTCTTGGTGGCTGCGCTGGTGATTGCCACGCCCTTGGGCCTCTTGGCAGAAGGAACTGCTTGGGGCGAGTGGGGTGCCGATGAGATTGCAGAGACCGGAATTGGATACACGCCAGCGGGATTTGCCGAGGGCTTTGAGTGGGAGGCGCTCATGCCCGACTACACCTTGGGTGGCTTGCCCGACGCCGTGGCCTACGTGCTTTCGGCCGTTGCGGGAGTTGCTCTGTTGGTCATAGTGTTTAAGCTGTTCTCGATGGCCGCTCGTCCCAAGGGTAGCGCATCGGCATAGGAGAAGCGCATGCAGTTGCCTTCTTGGCTTGTTGGCCACGCGGCGTATGAACCCAAGCATGACAGGGACTCGTTTTTGAGAAAGAACGTCCTGTCGTTGGCCTCCGCCCTCCTTGTGCTGAGGACGGAGGCATTGCCCGCAGACGAGCTATCTGCCCTTGACCGTCTTCTATCGCTCGTTGCCGCTCCCGTGCGCCTTGTATCGGCGGTTGTGCTGGTGGCATGCGTGAGCTTGGCAAAAAACATGGCGTTTGCGTGGATCATGCTGGCGCTGGGCCTCGTGGTTCTGTGCCTTCGACCTGCAAGAATGATAAGACCGGTGTTGGCTGCCGCGTTGTTGGCCGGTGGCGTGGCGTTTTTGGTCAACGCGCCTGCCTTGCTTTTGGGCCAGACCACGGCGCCTGTGCGCATGGGTACAAAGACGCTGGTTACCGTGGGCATGGTGGCGAGCATTGCGCAATCACTGGGGCCGGATGGGCTGGTCGCGGCTTTGCGCGGATGCAGGTTGCCGGCCCAAGTGGTAATGACGGTGGACCTTGCCTTGCGTGACGTCGTCTTGTTGGGGGAGTCGGCGCGCACGCTCTCGGAGGCGCTGGAGTTGCGGAGCGTGGGACACGACTCCACAAAGACGTCGTCAGCTGCGGGGGTAATGGGTGTGACCTTTCTGTTGGCGCACAACAAGGCCGTTGCTCGTGCAGAGGCCATGGAGCTTAGGGGCTACGGCGACGGCATGAGGGAGGTGCAACGCAAGGCCGTGCAGATAAATGCGGCCACCATGGTATATGGCATCTGCGTGGCGCTTCTCGTTGTGCTTTTTGCCTATTTGGAGGTGTCGCTGGCATGAGTGCGCTCGTATGCTTTAGGGATGTGGGGTTTTCTTACCAGGGCTGCGCTGCAAAGGCGCTCGAGGGTGTGAGCTTTGAGGTGGAGCGTGGCGAGGCATGTGCGCTCGTGGGGCCAAACGGCTGTGGTAAGTCCACGGCATTGCGTCTGTTGGTGGGTTTGGACTACCCCTCGCAAGGAACGGTGCAGGTGGACGGCTTTGTGGTGGACGCCAGCACAATGTCCAATAGGGCAGACGCCAAGCGATTGCGACAGCGTGTGGGCCTGGTGTTCCAAGACCCCGAGGTGCAGCTCTTTTGTCCAACGGTGGCGGACGAGGTGGCGTTTGGCCCCAGACAGATGGGTCTTTTGGAAGAGGAGATAGACGTGCGCGTGGCAGATTGCCTGCGGATGTTTGACCTCGAGCACCTTGCCTCGCGTGCACCGTGGCGACTCTCGGGTGGTGAAAAGCGCCGCTGTGCCATTGCGTGCGTCGTCTCGCTTGCCCCGGACATTCTCTGCTTGGACGAACCCACCAACGGCTTGGACGACAAGAGCTACGAGCTTGTGGTGACGTTCTTGCGCTCGTTTGTAAAAGCGGGCAAGACCGTGCTGGTGGCAACGCATGACAAGGCATTCGTGCAGGCCATCTCTGCACGCGAGATTCGGCTGTAGAAAAAGGGCAAGTCCGACCGCGATTCTGGCACTGACCCGCTTACCGAGCCTAGGGCAGAGGTCATTCCCGGCGATTGGAGCAAGGACTACCATGGACGGGGACACACCTCAAAGATGAACGTAGTTGAGCAAGGGGGACATCAAGCGATGGCATTTCCAAAGGACTTCCTGTGGGGCGGCGCGACGGCAGCCGTCCAGTTTGAGGGCGGATGGCGCGAGGGAGGTTGCGGTCCTGCCACGGGCGACTTCCTCACGGGAGCGAGCGTGCACGAGCCCAGCGCCTATGGCCGTTTGGGGCCAGGCCCCAAACGGCCAAGTGGATCCCCCGCCTACTCGGCTTCGATCTGGTTGCCGGTGTAGAGTTCGAAGTAGCGACCGCGGGCGGCGATGAGCTCGTCATGTGTGCCGCGCTCGATAATGTGGCCCTGCTCCATAACCATGATGCAGTCCGCGTCACGAACCGTGCTCAGTCGGTGCGCGATCACAAACGTGGTGCGGTCCTTCATGAGGGCGTCCATGCCTGCCTGTACGAGCTGCTCGGTGCGGGTGTCGATGGAGCTCGTGGCCTCGTCAAGGATAAGCGCGGGCGGGTCGGCCACCGCAGCGCGCGCGATGGTGAGCAGCTGCCGCTGACCAGCGCTTAGGTTACCGCCGTCACCGGTAATCTGCGTGTGGTAACCCTCGGGCAGACGCTTGATGAAGTCGTGCGCGCTCACGAGCTTGGCTGCGGCGATGCACTCCTCGTCGGTGGCGTCAAGCCGCCCGTAGCGGATGTTGTCCATCACGGTACCTGTGAACAGGTGCGGGTCCTGCAACACCATGCCGAGCGACCTGCGCAGCTCGGGCTTCTTTATCTTGGTGATGTTTATTCCGTCGTAGCGAATCTTGCCATCGTCGATGTCGTAGAAGCGGTTGATAAGGTTGGTAATCGTGGTCTTGCCCGCGCCGGTGGCGCCTACGAAGGCGATCTTTTGCCCAGGCAGCGCAAACAGGCGGATATCATAGAGAATCTGCTTCTCGGGCACATAGCCAAAGTCGACGCCGTCCATCACGAGCTCGCCCATGAGCGGCATGTAGGTAACGGTGCCCTCGGCCTTGTGCGGGTGCTTCCAAGCCCAGTGACCGGTGCGCTCGGTCGTCTCCTCAATCTGGCCGTCCTCGGTAAAGCGGGCACGAACGAGCTCCACATACCCCTCGTCCTTCTCGGGCTCTTGGTCCAGCAGGGCAAAGATGCGTCCCGCGCCGGCACCTGCCTGCGTGATGGCGGAAAGCTGCTGAGAGATGCGCGTGATGGGTTCGGTAAAGCTCTGGTTAAGCGATAGGAAGCTCACGAGCGTGCCTAACGATATGAGTCCGGCCGAAACGGCAAGGTAGGAACCCACGATGGCACAGAGCACATAGCTAATCTCGCCAATGGCAAAAACCACGGGCATGAGAAGGCCAGCGAGCGTGTTCGCCTTGGTGGCAGAGTCGCGCAGCTCATGGTTGAGTTTGTGAAAGGCGTCAATGGACTTCTGCTCGTGGCAAAACACCTTTACGACCTTCTCGCCAGAAATCGTCTCTTCGATGAAGCCGTTGACGGCACCGAGGCTCTGCTGTTGGTCGCCAAAATGCTTGCCCGCAGCCGCTCCCAAACGGCCCGAGGCAAAGAGCATCACGGCCACCATAGCAAGGGTTACCCCAGTCAGGGGGAGGGAGAGCGTGACCATGGAGATGAACACCATCACGATGGTGGAGCAGGAATTCACAAAGTTGGGAATCGTCTGGCTAATGAGTTGGCGCAGCGTGTCGATGTCGTTGGTGTAGGTGCTCATGATGTCGCCGTGCGCATGGGTGTCGAAGTACTT
>JAUMWL010000175.1 GCA_030529665.1 Coriobacteriales bacterium | reverse complement strand
GCACTGGAAGCCATTCTAAGCGCGCTCCACAAGAGGTTTCCCAATACGTGCGTCGTGCTGACGCTTGGCGAGAAGGGCAGCATGTGCATCGACGGCGACGGCACGCGAGCAACCGCCGCGGCGCACAAGGTGGACGCCGTAGACACCACCGCAGCGGGAGACACCTTTACGGGCTACTTCCTCGCGGCGCGGCTGGAGGGGCGGAGCTTGGACGAGTCCCCGCGCGTGGCGTCCGTAGCGAGCGGCATAGCCGTTACGAGGCGTGGCGCCGCACCGTCGATTCCCAATCGTGATGAGGTCGCGGCCATGCCGTCCCAAACAAACGCTACAATCTAAGGGCAATCAGCAGGGTCTGTAGACGCGTTTGGAGACGCATGGACATACGATCGGTTACAACCACCCTTAAGGGGTTCTTTAACCTCAGCGACAGGCGAGCCCGGTACCGCACGATTCGCAAGCGAATCCACGAGGGTGCAAAGATAGACGGCATTCACATATGCCAGCTCATAGCGGCCATGCTCATAGCCTCCATCGGCCTCAACATCGACTCCACCGAGGCCATAATCGGCTCCATGCTCATCTGCCCGCTTATGGGATCGGTCCTTGCCATGGCGTACGCGATCGCCACCATCGACGGTCGGTTTATGCGCGAGTCCGTTATGGGATTCGTCGTGCAGATCGTCATCTGCCTGCTGACCTCCACGCTCTACTTTGCCCTCTCGCCCTTGTCCAGAACCACGTCGGAGCTGCTCACCAATTCCAGCGCAACTATCTGGGACGTCATGATCGCCTTTGCCGGAGGTTTTGTCGGCGAAATCGCATACTCGCGCAAACAGGAGCCCTCCACGCTCGTGGCCGGCGTTGCCGTGGCGACCTCGCTCATGCCGCCTCTGTGCTCCACCGGGTTTGGCATGGGCACCGGCGACTGGGTGCTTGCCATCGCGGCCTTCTACAAGTTCCTTATAAACGTGGTCTTTATTGCCTTTGGCGCCGAGATCGTGCTGGTATGGTTGCACGTGCCCCTTATGGAGGACCTAAACGGCGACGGGGTCATAACCAGAGAGGAGCATGCCGAGGCCATCGAACGCTCCTGGCACGTTCATCGCAGGGTCATCATCTGCTCGCTGATGTTTGCCATCCCATGCGTCTTTATTACGGCGAGCATCGTTGGCAGGGCCATGGACCAGGAGGAGCCGGTGTTCCAGGCCCGCGACGAGTTCCAGACGCAATACACCACGTACGAGCTTGAGGCAGTATGTCCTAAGTTCGTGGCATACAGCGTGGGCGAGCTCGAATCGTACGACACAGACAAGAGCGAGGTCGTTGAGCGCGTAGTGGCCACGGTGCAGACCAGCGAGGAGCTGAGTCAGGAGCAAAAGGAGCAGATCGAGGCGCTGGTACGGCTCAACGTGAGCGATCTGGACACAATTCGCTTCGAAGTCGTGGAAGAAGAGTAGCGTCGCCCAATGCGTGATACACTTGCCCTGTCCGTCAACACCTAAGGAAGTGAACATGGCACAAACAAACAGAACGGTAAGAATCGCCCTCATAACCGGATACCTGGGGGCTGGAAAGACCACCCTGCTCAACCACATACTTGCCAACGACCAGGGCATTCGTGCCGCCGTAATCGTTAACGACATTGGCGAGGTAAACGTGGACGCCGCCCTCATAGAGAAGAACGGCATCGTGTCGCAGGTAACCGACACGCTGGTACCCCTCTCCAACGGCTGCATCTGCTGCACGCTTGCCGACGACTTGGCACGCCAGCTCACCCAGATCGCCGAGTCCGGCAACTTTGACTACATCATCATAGAGGCGTCGGGCATCTGCGAGCCCATTCCCATTGCCTTTACCATCGACAACTTCTGCAAGCAGGAGTCCATGCGCGGCATCAACATCGTGCTGGACAACATCATTGCGGTGGTGGACTGCGCGCGCATGTTTGACGAGTTCAACGGCGGCGAGGCACTGCTCGAGGAGGACATAGACGAGGAGGACATCGAGGCGCTGCTGATTCAGCAGATCGAGTTCTGCACCACGCTGGTTCTCAACAAGACCGACGTGGTGACGCCCGAGCAGGTTGGCGAGCTCAAGGCCCTTGTACGCAGCCTGCAAAAGGAGGCAAAGATCGTGGAGGCCGTGCAGGGCAACGTAGACTTGCACGACCTTTTGGGCACGAACCGCTTTGACTTTAACACTGCCTACGAGTCCGCCGCGTGGATGGATGCCATGGAGCATCCCGAGGAGCATGAGGACCCGGAGGTGCTGGAGTACGACATAGAGACCTTTGTGTACGAGCGCCGCAAGCCGTTTAGCCTCGCGAGCTTTGAGAACCTCGTGCGCTCGTGGCCGCACGCCATCATTCGCGTCAAGGGCTTGGTGTGGTTTGCCGACGACCCCAACATGGCCTACGTGCTCGAGCTGGCGGGGAGCCAGGTACAGCTGCAAGAGAACGGCTTCTTCATCGCCTCCGCGCCACCCGAGGACTTCCAGCGCATCGTATCGCAGAACCCCGAGGTATTGGACGACTGGGATGACGAGACGGGCGATCGCATGACCAAGCTCGTGTTCATAGGCCGCCACATGGACAAGGGCGAGGTCATTCGCGGGCTGGACTCCTGTTTGGTGCCGTGGATACACTAATGGGCACAGCACTTGGAGCAGCTTCTTCCATAGAACCACAGACTCCCGGCTTGGTCGCCAGTATTGGAGCCAACGACCTGCCGGGGGGCTTCTTTGTGTGCGAGGCGCACGATCAGCAGCGCATACGGTATGCAAACGACTACGTCATCCGCCTGTATGGCTGCACCACCTACGAGCAGTTCTTGTCGCATGTGCAGGGCACGCTTGAGGGGATGATATACTTTGAGGACCAGCTTCGCATTATTAACGCCATATGGGTTCAGATAAGCCACGACGGCAAGGGCGACCCGTCCATGATTGGCCATGTCGTGTATCGTATGGTGGACGTGGGCAGCGCCATCCACTACGCGGACGTGCGGGTCCGCCTGGTCGTTGACGCTTGTGGCAAGGAGCTGCTCTATGCGTTTGTGTCGGAGGTCAACTCATATGGTGGAATGGCGCAAGGCGCCAAGGCCGGTACGTCGCTGGTCATCCCCGCAAACGTGGACGTCCTGACGGGGCTTCCAAGCATGCGCTATTATCACGAGCACACGGGCAAGGTCCTGGCGCAGGCGGCCATTGACGGCCTGGCCATGGCAGACGTGTATTTTGACGTGGACCATTTTCGCAGCATTAACTCTCGCCTGGGCTATGCGGGCGGCGACGAGGTGCTGCAACGTATAGCGCATGCCCTGTGCGAGGTTTTTCCCAACGAGCTCCTGTCGCGGTTCTCGGACGACCACTTTGTGTTGGTAACGCAACGAGAGGGGCTGGAGCAACGGCTGGACCAGGTGCACGATCGTGTGGCGCGAATTGTTCCGGGCATGCGCGTTGAGCTTAAGGCGGGCGTATACGAGCTCGAACGCAACGAGACCTACATTCCCTTTGCCCACGACAGGGCCAAGGTTGCCTGCGACTCCATAAAGGGCCGATACGACCGCACGTTCTGCTTCTATGACGAGGCGCTCTCCATAGGCGAAGACCTTCACGAGTACGTGGTAAACAACATTGGCAGCGCCATCGAGCAGGGCTGGATAAAGAATCACTACCAGCCTGTAGTGCGCATAGGAACGAGGCTCACGTGTGGGATCGAGGCTCTTTCGCGATGGGTTGATCCCAAGCGAGGATCGCTTGCTCCCGCGCAGTTTGTGTCCGTGCTTGAGGAGGCGCATCTGGTGCACCTGCTCGACCAAGCCGTCATATCTCGCGTTTGCGAGGACGTAAAAAAGATGCAGGAGCTTGGCATTAGCGTTCCCGTGTCCATAAACTTTGCACCAATCGACATGACCCTTATAGACATACCCTCCATGTTGGAAAGCAAGGTGCAGCAGTTTGGCATCGACCGAAACCTGCTTCATGTCGAGATAACCGAGTCGTCCTTGGCCGAAGACCCCGAGCATCTGCGCTCGGTTATACGACGCCTCCACGACCTGGGGTACAAGGTGTGGATGGACGACTTTGGCTCGGGATACTCCTCGCTCAATCTGCTCAAGGACTACGACTTTGACGTGCTAAAGATCGACATGGAGTTTCTGCGCGGCATGGAGAAGAACGAGAAGTCGCGCACTATCGTGGGTTCCATAACCAACCTTGCGCATGAGCTGGGAATGAGCACGCTGGTAGAGGGCGTGGAGACCGAGGGGCAGTTTGAGTTCCTCAAGCTTGTGGGAGCAGACATGGCGCAGGGCTACCTGTTCTCGAGGCCGCTGCCATTTGAGCAGCTCGTCTCAGAATTCTTTGTACGCTGTCCGCCCGAGGGCTAGATTAGGTTATACCGGACGATGGGGGTGCCCACCAATCTAGGCATCCCCATCGTCTTTGCGACTAGCTCACTACGACCTTGCACGTAACGGTCTTGGTGGCCTTTTTAAAGTTCTTGTTGCCCGCTGCGCTAACTTGCACCTTTATGGTGTAGGTGCCCTTCTTGGTTCCCTTGCTCACGGTTACCTTGCCGGTCTTCTTGTTTACGGAGAGGTACTTCGAGGAGCCCTTGGATACCTTCTTGTAGCTAACGGTACCGTTGGCACCCGTTGCCTTGATTGGCTGTACGACCTGCTTCTTCTTGCTTACCTTGGCATACTTGACCGTCTTCTTGGAAGTCTTGACCTTAAGGCCGTTGGTGGCCTTGCCCACTGTTACCTTGTACGAGACGGTCTTTGAGCCGGACTTGTAGTTGGCGTTTCCGGCGGCAGTTACCTTTATGACTACTGTATAAGTGCCTACAGCAGTTCCCTTGGGAATCGACACCGTGCCCGAGGTATTGTTTACCACAAAGCGCTTTGCCGTGGTGTTTGTGCTTGCGTTGGCGTAAGTAATGGCGCCACGAGCGTTGGATACGCTCACGTTTGCCTTGGTGGCCACGCTCTTTGTCTTGCTGTAGGTCGCGCTCACGCTTTCGCTCCGTACCTTTGCGGTGAGGGTATTTGCGGAATAGGGGGTCTTGGACAGGGTGAGCTCATCTTCTGTATAAAAGTTGGTGGTCCCGTCAAAGTATGTGTAGCGATAGGTCAGGCCCCATGCCTGGATCGTATACCCGCTTGCAACGCTGCCGCTGGTGCACGCGGCAAGGAACAGGGGATCGTCCTCAACCTTGGTGCCGCCAGCGCAATTGGTTACGTCTGCGATGTAGTTGCGTCCGTCATCCATCCTCACGATGTTCCACATGTGGCCCGCGCCACCCAGCGTGCCATCGACCCTACGGCACTCCACACCGCTTATGGAAGCCAGGTCGCACAGGTACTTAAACGCCTTGGCAAAGCCCTCGCACACCACGTTGGTGCTCTTGTCGCCGTCAAACACCGAGACCATCTGCCAGGGATCGTTGGAGGTGGCGTTGCCTTGGGCGGCCTGCGTGTC
>JAUMWL010000174.1 GCA_030529665.1 Coriobacteriales bacterium | reverse complement strand
GCCAAGCCGATTCTTGGCAAATCCCGCCTCGCCAAACGCGATTCGAGCCGAAACGGCCTCGCCAAACGATATTCCGACAAATCAGGCTCGCGAAACGAAATCCCAGCAGGAGGACCACTCGCGAAACGCAACCCAGCGAGCGTAGAATAGGAGAGAAACCAGGCGATGGGACTCCCCCTCGCCATGAGATCTGAGGAGAATGACATGCTCGATTTGCACCACATGGAGTGGACCCGCGAACCGAAGGAGTGGTCGGCCGAGAATGGCGAGCTGGCCATAACCACCGAGCCACACACCGACCTCTGGCAGCGCACGTACTACCACTTCCGCAACGACAACGCGCCGGCGCTGCAGCTCACCACCGACGAGCCGTTCTTCTCCTTCGTCGCGTGCTGCGACTTCTCGGGCGCACATCAGCGCTTCGACCAGTGCGGCGTCGTGATGTACCTGGACTCCGAAAACTGGGTCAAGGGGTCGGTGGAGTACGAGAACGACGAGTTTTGCCACTTGGGCAGCGTGGTGACCAACCACGGGTGGTCCGACTGGGCGACCACGGAGGTTCCCGTGACGGTGCGACGCATGTGGTACCGCCTGAGCCGGCGGCAGGACGACTACCGCATAGAGTGCTCCGAGGACGGCGACCGATGGCAGCAGATGCGCGTTTGTCACCTGCACGAGGGCGGCGGGACCGTGCGCGTGGGCGTCTACGCCTGCTCGCCCGAGGACTCCAGCTTCACGGCGCGCTTTTCCGATTTGGAGCTCGGGCCGTGCGCGTGGGAGGCCCACGACGGGCAGGCACCCGACGAGCTAGCCGGCGTCCAACACGAAGCGTGCTGCTACCATGGGGTGACCCAAAAAGGCGAGGAGCAAACATGCCGCTCGAGCAGATAACCAGCCAAACGCTCAGCCCGCACTGCATGCACTGCATGCTCGACAAGAACCTGGACGCCTGCCTCGAGGACGTTGCGTGGCAGGAGCGTGCCGACTACATGCGGGTCGTGCTGCGCACGGTCGCGGACGGCTCGCAGACGATGACCGCGCCCGAGACCTCCGACGCGCTGGGTGGAATCCTGCGCAAGCGATTTGGCATCGTGCGCGGCGTGAAAAGACCACTATGCTGAGGGAGCTACCGTGAACAACGAGAGCCTGATCAAGATCTCCGAAATGGCGTCGCTGCACGGGGTGTCGCGACAAACGCTCATACTCTACGACAGGAACGGTCTCCTCGAGCCGGCGAGCGTCGGGGAGAACGGATATCGCTACTACTCGGTGGACCAGGTACCCCGGCTGAGGCAGATTTGTTTGCTCAAGGAGATGGGCGTTCCCCTGGCACAGATCAAGCGATACCTGGATGCCCCGACGCCCGATGGAATGTGCGAGCTCATGGCGAGCAGAAGGGCTGCGATCGAGCGCGAACGGAATCGCCTTGAGCGTCAGCTACGTGCGGTCGAGCAGATTGACGTGCACTTCTCGGGCGTCTCCGACAAGGAGGAGAGGGCGGGTCTCCCGCAGGTGTCTTGGATCGGCGAGCGCAAGGCGGTGTTCTCCCCGTTCCACGCCGGTCGCATGGACTCAAAGCGCCTGCACATGGCGCTCATGGACGCATGGGGACGGCTGCTCGACGCGGGCATCATTCCCTCTTGTGGGTTCGGCGCCTTGCTCGACGCACGTGCGGCGACGTCGGACGAGCCCCTCGCGGGGGCGGGCAGCATGATCGTGCTGCCAGACGACACCGGAGTTGATGGCGCGGAAGTGCGGACGCTGCCAGCGGGCGAGTACGCATGCGTGTACAAGTACTCTATGCCCTATGACGTGGGTCCGCTCCACCGCCTGCTGGCATGGATGGGCGACCAGGGGCTGAAGGCGGAGGGTTTGGTGGTGGACTGCTGCATGCTCGACTCGGTCTTCCACGACGAGCTGCGTCGCGCGGACTTCTGCAGGCTCGAGGTGCTGCTGGGATAGCAGGTGCGCGCCGCACAGAGGGCTTGCGCACACATCCTCCACACCTGGGCAAGACCATGGTTGACCCGATACCTTGTATACAGTTGCACAATGTACCAAGCCTGCGGGCCAACGGAGCGCCCGCAAAGAAAGGGGACATCATGAGCATTACCAGGCGCGGTTTCTTGGGTATGGGAGCGGTTTCGGCGGCATTCCTTGCGGCATGCGGTGCCCAGAACACGCAGACGAATTCCTCAGGCGAGGTCACCAATAGCGTTGCTCTTACGGATGAGATCAGCTCCAACCTTGCGCTTGACTCGTCGGCATGGGGCTACGACGCAGAGAACGACGTGTACTACCAGCTGGGCATCTCCTACTGTGAGAAGCCGGCCGACGAGAGCTACGAGCAGCTTGCGATCCTCGTACCCGGCGCATACTTCACGGGCACGGACAACGGGGACGGCACGTACACGTGCGAGGTGAACGAGACGGGCACGGTGGGATCGTACACCGCCCTCACGGCGCCCATCGTCATGCCCGTCAACACCCCGGGCTACTCGGCGCAGTCTCCCATGAGCGACTACTCGGCCCAGACGGCCTACACGGGAGAGGGCATAGTGTACGTGCATGCGGGATGCCGCGGGCGCGACGCCGGCGCCCCCGCGGGAGTCGTTGATCTCAAGGCCGCCGTGCGCTTCCTGCGGCTGGTTAAGGACCAGATCGCGGGCGACGTGGAGCGCATCTTCACCTTTGGCATGAGCGGGGGCGGCGCGCAGTCGGCGCTCATGGGTGCCACGGGCGACTCCGAGTTGTACGAGCCATACCTGCAGGCCATCGGAGCGGTGAGCGGCGCGAGCGACGCCGTCCTAGGCTCGATGGACTGGTGCCCCATCACCGGGCTGGACGTCGCCGACGAGGCCTACGAGTGGATGATGGGCTGCACGCGTTCGGGCCTGTCCGACGACGAGCAGGCAATCTCCACTGCGCTTGCCGAAGACTATGCGGCATGGGTAAACGCCGCGGGCATCACCGACGAGAGCGGGGCCATGCTCGAGCTGGCAGAGTCAGGCGAGGGCACGTATCAGGCGGGCAGCTACTACGAGCGGGTGCGCGAGGCCATCGAGGAGTCGCTCAACAACTTCCTCGCGGACACGGAGTTCCCCTACGACGCGTCGTCGTCTGGCGGCATGATGGGCGGTGCCCCGGGCGGCGGAGCTCCAGGCGGCGAGAGGCCCAGCGGCGAGGCACCAAACGACATGGGCGAGGGAGGACCCAGCGGCGCTCCGGGCGGCAGCATGACCGACATGGCAGCAGCCGAGCAGAACGACGACATCTCCCGTACCCAGACCACCGGCGGCGTGAGCCTCTCGGGCACCTACGAGACGGCGGCGGACTACGTCGCGGCACTCAACGCCGATACCGAGTGGGTCTCGTACGACGAGGCAACGAACACGGCGACGATTTCGAGCGTCGCGGACTTCTGCGTCGCGCTCAAGCAGGCCTCCAAGAGCCTTGGCGCCTTCGACCAACTCGACCGCGGCCAGGGCGAGAACACGCTCTTTGGCGAGGACGGCTCGGCCTCGCACTTCGACGCACGCATGGCGCAGGTGCTCAACGGCCTCGGAAGCTCCTATGCCGCCGACTACGACGAGGACCTCGCGCGCGTCGATGCGCTGGGCACGAGCGTGGCGACGCGCGTGGCCATGTACACCCCGCTCTACTACCTGCTGCCGTCCGAGAGGGGCTATGGCTCGAGCGAGCCCGCCAGGCACTGGCGTATCCGCACGGGCATAGAGCAGGGAGACACCTCGCTCACCACCGAGCTCAACCTCGCGCTGGCGCTCGAGGCCGACTCGCGCGTGGAGTCCGTCGACTTTGCGACTGTGTGGGGTCAGGGTCACACCCAGGCCGAGCGCACGGGCACGGCAGGGCAGAACTTCATCGCCTGGGTTGCCGACTGCCTCGCATAGCGGTACAAGGTCGGAGGACGGGCGCCTCGGCCACCTCCCACGTTGTGACTAGGCGGCAGCAGTTGCTGAGGGCGTTGGGGCTAAGCCTCTGCTCGTTGCAGTATCTTGTCAGAAAAGATCAGAAAGAAGAGTCTGGCTACACAAGTCGCCCCGTCTAAGATGCGGCGGGGCACCGCCTTCCGAGCCAAGCTCGACCACATGCGCGAGCTGCTGGCGAAGCGCTGTCAAGGCAACTCCGGGACGCACATCGATGTGCCGCGCGTCGGGTTCGCCACGCGGGAGGTGCTCGACGCACGCGCCTGCATGGCCATCGACCACGTGCGGGAGTTCTTGGGACTGTAGGTGGGGGCTTAGATAGCCGAACGAAAACAGGCGTGTGCGAACGATGGGCTGTTTACCTTTGAGAACTCTCGGGCTGTGATGCGCGCCTGCTCGCAGAGGGCCTACACGGTGATGGAGGAGAAGCCGCCCTCCAGCATCATGGTGCGGAGGCCGATGGTTGCGCTACCCCTCCCGCATCTGGGGCGGGATGACGAGGAGGGAGAGCGTGACGAGGACCGCGTCGTTGAACGCGGCGAGTCGAACCTTGCTTCTGAGCATGCTTCCCCTGCCCCGTCGCGCACACGCTGCATGCGACGAGCGTCGCGACTCAGAGGTACCGCAACAGGGTGAGCGCCAGCGACCATCGAGCCTCACGTACTCGTCGGCGTAGCGCACGTAGTTGGTGGTGATCACGTCGCTGCCGTCCTCCTCGGTTGCGAACGTGGCCATGCAGAACGCGGTGCGCTAGGCGCTCGACGCGGGGTACCGCCACATCGACACGGCGGGCGCCTCTCTGAGATGAAGAAGCAGGTGCGGCTGCGCCGTGTGCGACTCGGGCGTACCGCGCGAGGACGTCCTTGAAAACAAGAGCATTCGCGGAGTACAGCAAGCAGATTCGCAGTACTCGCCCCGAGATTATCCGTGAGTATCTTGTGCCGCTCATCGCGGAGTTCGTGATGCTCGTGGTTCTTTTGATGGCGTTCATGTTCTTCACGGGGCTCGGGCCGATGGTGCAGGAGCCCACGATGCTCGGCAAGATGGAAACCAAGCCCACGGCCGGTAGACTCGCCTATGGCATTGCAGCCACAGTGCTTTGGTTTGCGTGCACGTACGTTGCGTCCAGGGCGGCGGACAAAGACAGGCACTACGATTCCTCGTTGATGGGATTTGCCGCCGGGTTGCTCCTATGGCAGTCCGTCGGAGAGATCTCGTGGCACTTCTCGGTTGACGGCATTCACTTTGTGCCCCTGGAGAAGGTCACCACGTTTCCCCTGGCGTGCCTGTTCCTTCTTCTTTTTGTCTATGGGAAGAGGCACCACAGCTTCGACTGGGGCATGTGGTGCATGCTCCTCTCGTTCGCCTTCAACTGGTTCGGGCACTACATAACGGAGGGCACGTATCCGTTCCTCTCTTCCATGGTGGACCAGCACGTATGGTATGTGGGCGTTTCCATAGGCGCGGGCGTGCTCGGCTTCGCGTATAGCATCGTCTACCTGCGGTTCCGCGCGAAGACGCGGCGCGGGAGGATTCTGGGCTCCATGCTCACCTACA
>JAUMWL010000173.1 GCA_030529665.1 Coriobacteriales bacterium | reverse complement strand
TATAGGGATACCACCCAGCAAAACAATAATAACAGTAGCAATCGGGGTGGAACCACAAACCGCACGAGCACTGGAACCTCTACTACAAGTAGCAGCAAAACCAAGCAGGCAACGGCAAAAACGGGCGACTCTTCAATGACGGGCATCGCAATTGCCGCAATAGCTGTCGTTGGCGTTGGCGTTCTTGCGTTTGGTGTGGTGAGCAAGCGCAAGCGTAAGAGTTAGCATGGCATAGGCAACAAACCATGTTCAACAAACGGAGTGGGCGTGCCGCGATAAGGATGCCCACTCCGTTTTTGGTTGAATCCGTAGTGTACAGGTAGTTTCTGCTTCGTGCCGCTCGCGAATTGAACCTGCTGTAGTGGGGAACTACGGTGATGTGTGCTGGAATTGCGCGCTGTGTGGGTTTGTGCGGATGGTGCGTGCTGTCTTTTCGACCAGTGTGGGTTGTTTAGCCACACATCTAACGATTGCAGCACGTCTGGGGGCTTATCACCCACACAGCTCGCAATCACAGCACACTTCCGGGCTCGCGACCCACACAGCTCGCCATCACAGCACGCAAGTGTTGACGAGGGAGTGCCCTTCGTGTTTTCGTGCGTGTGCCAGTGGATTTTGATGCATGGATACTCGTCCCGTCGCAGGAGCTTTGTGTTGATTTGAGCAAACCGTCGCATGCGAAGGCAAATTAGTGGGCAATACGAGCCCTCGTGACCGCAGTCAGCGAACAAAACCGCAGGTCGCGCAACCAGTTAAAATCTTTATTGCCCACTAGCTATTTTATCTAGTGGGCAATACGAAGGGTCAGATGGCCGATTTCAGAAACATTATCTGGGAAAACGCGATAGTTTTAGTTTTTATTGCCCACTAATTCGACGTAGTACGGGGTGCGCCAAACTCAGCGGTCTTGGCGAGCTTCCGTTTGGACTTCCGTTTGGCTTTCTACTCCGTTACGAATGGGCTGTGGGCCTCCTCGCTCGTACGAATCGGGTATCATATACCTGTTTTGCCCGATAGCCCGGGTCAAACGGTACCGGTGAGCCCTTGCCCCTCCTGGGGAGTTATGATCGGGAACCTGTTCCGCCGGGCCTGTATCCCAGGAGGAGTTGTATGAAACCATATTTGCTGGAATCCTCTGCCGTGCTTAACGAACAAGGCACAGACGAGGAACGGGGTCTTGCGGGAGTCGAGGCGCAGGCACGCCTTGACAAGTTTGGACCCAACAAGCTCGACGAGGGCGAGAAGACACCCATGTGGAAGCGCTTCTTTGCCCAGATGGCCGACCCCATGATAATAATGCTCATCGTGGCGGCGGTGGTGTCGGCGGTCGTGGGCATCTACGAGGGCGGAAACGAGGGATGGGCCGACGTGGGCATCATCCTTTTTGTGGTCATTCTCAACTCGGTACTCGGCGTCGTGCAGGAAAGCAAGGCCGAGGAGGCTCTTGAGGCGCTGCAGGAGATGGCCGCTGCCCAGAGCAAGGTCGTGCGCGACGGACGCATTGTTACCGTGCCTTCTTCCGAGCTCGTTCCTGGCGACATAGTGGTCCTGGAGGCTGGCGACTCTGTTCCCGCTGATTGCCGCATACTGGAGTGCGCGAGCATGAAGGTAGAAGAGGCGGCGCTAACCGGCGAATCCGTGGCGGTAGAGAAGAAGGCCAAGGCACTCTCGATTCCCGCAGGTGAGGACGACATTCCGCTAGGCGACCGGAGGAACATGTGCTACATGGGTTCGGTTGTCGTGTACGGGCGCGGCAAGGCCGTGGTCGTTGGTACGGGTATGGATACCGAGATGGGCAAGATTGCCGATGCGCTGGCCAAGGCCGAGGACGAGCAGACCCCGTTGCAGATCAAGCTGGCCGAGCTCTCGCGCATTCTTACCATCTTGGTCGTAGCAATCTCTGCCTTCATCATTTTGCTGGGCATGCTCAAGAACGGCGGAGTTGCCTTCTTTAGCGACATTCCGCTCGTGCTCGATACCTTTATGACTGCTGTCTCGCTGGCTGTCGCCGCAATCCCCGAGGGCTTAGCCGCCGTGGTTACCATCGTGCTCTCCATTGGCGTTACCAAGATGAGCCGCCACAACGCCATTATCCGCAAGCTCACCGCCGTGGAGACCCTGGGCTGCACGCAGCTGATCTGCTCGGACAAGACGGGCACCCTCACGCAGAACAAGATGACTGTCGTGCGCCACGAAGGCGAGGACATGGACGCCCTCGTGCGCACCATGGCGCTTTGCTCCGACGCCAAGTGGGACGATGTGGCCCAGCAGGCCGTGGGCGAGCCCACCGAGGCAGCGCTTGTGGCAGATGCCGCAAAGGTCGGCTTTACCACGCGTGACTTGGAGGCCAGCCGTCCGCGCATTGGCGAGGCGCCGTTTGACTCTGGCCGCAAGATGATGAGCGTCGTCGTGCGTACGCGCAGTGGAAAGATCGTACAGCACACCAAGGGCGGTCCCGACGTAATCCTGAGCCGCTGCACACGCGTGTTGCGCAAGAACGAGATCGTTCCCATGACCGACGAGATCCGCGCCGAGATTATGGAGGCCAACAAGGAAATGGCCGACCAGGCTCTGCGCGTCTTGGCCGCGGCGCGCCGCACCTGGGATGCGGAGCCCGAAAGCTATGACCCCGATTACCTTGAGCAGGATCTTATCTTCGTGGGACTCAGCGGCATGATCGACCCGGTGCGTCCTGAGGTAAAGGACGCAATCGCAGAGGCCCATTCCGCGGGCATCCGCGTGGTAATGATCACGGGCGACCACATAGACACCGCAGTGGCAATCGCCAAGGAGCTTGGCATTGTGGAGAGTCGCGACCAAGCCATTACCGGCGCCGAGCTCGATCGCATTTCCGACGAGGAGCTTGCGACGCGCATCGAGGAGTTTGGCGTGTACGCCCGCGTGCAGCCCGAGCACAAGGTGCGCATCGTCGACGCCTGGAAGAAGAAGGACAAGATCGTTGCCATGACCGGCGACGGCGTAAACGATGCTCCCTCCATCAAGAAGGCCGACATTGGCGTGGGCATGGGCATCACCGGTACCGACGTAACCAAGAACGTGGCGGACATGGTCTTGGCCGACGACAACTTTGCCACCATCGTCGCGGCCGTGGAAGAGGGTCGCAAGATCTACGACAACATCCGCAAGTGCATCCAGTTCCTGCTCTCGTCCAACTTGGCCGAGGTCATCTCGGTGTTCGTGGCCTCCATGATTGGCTTTACCATTCTTGAGCCTGCGCACCTGCTGTGGATCAACCTCATCACCGACTCGCTGCCGGCGCTCGCCATGAGCATGGAGGAAGCGGAGCCCGGTGTGATGAAGCGCCCGCCGCGCGATTCTCGCGAGGGCATCTTTGCCGGTGGCATGGGCATCGACTGCATATTCCAGGGCATAGTCATCTCTATCCTCACGCTGGTGAGCTTCTACCTGGGTACCGTGGCAGAGTATGCCGGCTTCGACTTTGGGCAGCTCGTCTCTATGCTAAAGGACAATCCCGAGATGGCGCACGAGGGCATGACCATGGCGTTTCTCACGCTCTCCATGGTGGAGATGTTCCATTCGTTTAACATGCGCAGTCGTCGTCAGTCGATCTTTACGCTCAAGGGCCAGAACTGGTGGTTGTGGGGTGCCTTCTTGGTGGCGTTCCTGCTCACGTTCCTGGTCATCGAGATTCCGTTCCTTGCCGACATGTTTAGCTTTACCGTGCTCGACCTCAAGCATTACGGCATGGCTCTGGGACTTGCGATCCTTATCATCCCCATAATGGAGGTCTACAAGGCCGTGATGAGGGCGATAGAGAAGAGCAAGTCGTAAACGCGAGGGGTCGTGGTCCTCTTGTCGCCGAGCTCAAACAGTCCTCGCAACGCTTGCGGAACTCGCTCGGGGACAAGAGGACTACAGGCGTTTATGATGCTTTGGATATACGTGGTGGTTGAAGAGTGAAGGGGGCGGTCCCTTTGGGGATGGCTCCCTTTTTATGCGAATGAGAGGCGCCAGAGCTTTAGGGGCGTGCTGGCTTTGCGAGCTGTGTGGGTGATGGATGCGGAAACGTGCTGTGATTGCGAGCAGTGTGGGTGATGGACCCTCACTGGTCTAAAAGCCAGCACACTTCCGCGTTTTCGACCCACACTGGTCGCAATCACAGCACACAACGCCCTTGCGGACCCACACTGGTCCCGATTACAGCACCTCTAGTGGACTCCGGGAGATCCCGAACAGCGATGCGCCATTTTCGGTGTCAATACCGATTCAAGAGAGCCCTTTTGTTTTACCATGATGTTATGTTTGGTTTGACGACGGGAGGCAACGTGGCCAAGAGGAACAGTCGTGACAGGCGCAACGTGCGGCGTAAGGTCCAAAAGAAGGCGGAGCGCATATCTGAGGGCTTGCCGTCGTTGGAGTTGCTCACCGAGTTGCCAGAGTTCGGGCAACTCAGGCAGACCGATGAGCAGATGCGTGCGTATGTTGCATATTGCGCCGATGCCGAGAAGCCCCAGGACTTGGCGCTTGGCTGTGTGGTCAGACTCGATCGTGGGTATCCGGCCGTGCTGACACAGGACGAGACCTTTAGGGCGGAGTTTGCCGCGCAGCTTACCAAGAGCGAGTTCTCGCGCGTTGCGGTGGGCGATTGGGTGGCCGTGCGCACGCCTCATGGACACGACATGGGGCTCATAGAGAAGATTCTTCCCCGAAAGAGCGACATTGCGCGATGGAAGGGTGGCTCTCGTGGAGAGAAGCAGACGCTTGCGGCAAACGTGGACGTCGTGCTCGTTGTCCAGGCGCTCGAGAAGGGAAGGTTCTCGCTCAACAGAATCGTGCGGTCTGCCGTAGTCGCCGCCGACTGCGGTGCTGGCGTGGCGGTCATTCTTACCAAGTGCGACCTTGTGGATAAGAGCGATGTGGACGAGGCCCTTGGGTGCGTCCGCGACGTCTTGGGCGAGGGATGTCCTGTAGTGGCCATTTCGTCGGTGAACGCGGGCTCGGCGGAGTTGGATGGCGTCCGTGCCATGGTGCCCAAGGGGAGCGTGGGAATCATGCTTGGGCCTTCTGGTGCCGGAAAGTCCACCCTTCTCAACGCGCTGCTGGGTCGCGAGGCGCTGGAGACTGGAAGCGTGCGCGAGAGCGACGGTGTGGGGCGCCACACCACGGTGGCACGGCGTATGGTTGCCATTCCGGAGGCCGGCGTTATTGTGGACGAGCCTGGGCTGCGCACGCTGCAGATGGTTGGACACGAACGCGGTCTTGCCAAGGTGTTCCCCGACATTGCGGAGGCGGCGCGTGGGTGCAGGTTTAGGAATTGCACGCATACGCATGAGCCTGGATGCGAGGTGAGGGCACGTTTTGGTGGGGACTCCAATTCCGTCCGGCTAGGTGCCTACCTTGCGCTTGCCAACGAGATGCGAGACAGTGCCAAGACGCTAGACCCTGACATCGTGCTGTGAGGGTGAGTCAAAAGACAATATGCCCATCGTGAGACGGAAAAGAAAGGAAGCCCCGATTGTCCAC
>JAUMWL010000050.1:1594-18809 GCA_030529665.1 Coriobacteriales bacterium | reverse complement strand
GCCGAGCCGTGCTCAAACAGTCCTCGCTGCGCTGCGGAACTGCGCGCGGCAGCGGCGCTGGACCGCAAGAATCCAGGCAATAACGTTGTGTGTGTTGTTGTGCCCGTATACAACGTGCAGGACTATCTTCCCACGTGCATGGAGAGTCTGTTGGCACAGACGTACGAGCCCACACAGATCATACTCGTGGACGACGGGTCTTGCGACGGCTGCGCGGAACTTTGTGACCAATACGCCGCCTTGCATCCTGGCGTGGTGAGCATTCACAAGCGCAATGGAGGCCTGTCTTCTGCCAGAAATGCCGGCTTGGGCATTGCGCGCGGTGCGTTTGTCTCGTTTGTCGACAGTGACGACTACGTTGCCCCGCGTTTTGTTGAGCTCTTGCACGCCGCCATGGTGGACAGCGATGCCACCATGTCCGTCTGCGCCTTTACCTCGGTGGACCAGGATCACGTGGAGTTGGAGACCGTTGGCCTGGCTCCTGGAGTCGTGTCCCCGGAGGGGTATTGGAACCAATACTTTGTGCCCTACTCCAGCGCGGTGCCCAAAGGCGCGGGAGCGGCGGTCGTGGCCTGGAACAAGCTGTACTCCAGCAAGATCTTTGGATCGCTGCGCTATGCGGAGGGTAAGCTGTACGAGGACGAGTTTATGTTGTACGACGTCGTGTCCTCATGCACCACGATTTCTATTATTAGTGATGCGCTGTACTATTACCTGCAGCGATCGGGCAGCATAATGGGCACCGACCAGGGCCTTAGGTTCCTCGACCAGGCAGAAGGCAACTTTATTAAGTGCCGAGGGTTTGTTGACGAGCAACAGTACGCATGGGCAAGCAGCGCCTTGCTTCGAACCATTCCCGCCATAACACGCGCCGAGCGTGCCGCTAGGTCGGACGAAGACGCCCAAAGAATACGCGAGGCTCATGCGACCTTTAGGCAGCTTTATGACATGGTTGCCCCACACGCCTCGTCCAGGGAGATGCGGACGCGCGGGAGACTCTTTGCGCGACATCCGTGGCTGTACTTCCACATAAGCCACGTCCTCAACAGAAAGGGCTAATAAGCAATGGGGATACTCCCCTTTGCTTGCTGGATGATGCGGGACGACGTGTGCTGTGTTTTGGCGCTGTGTGGCTTGCGGACCCGGATGCGTGCTGTCTTTTCGAGCTGTGTGGGTCGCTGGCCCGCAGGCGTGCTGTAATCGCGAGCTGTGTGGCATACCAACCCACACAGCTCGCAAATACAGCACGCCATCTCGCGACTGGGCCACACTGCTCCAAAAGACAGCACAAATAACGCTAAACCACCCACACAGCTCGCAAACACAGCACACTGCCCTGTGACTGAGCCACACAGCTCGCAATCACAGCACAGTTTTGCGGCTTCGGTCCGTAATCGGCGACGACGCAAGGGCTGTTTGAACGCGACTCGGCATTGAATCCCGCATCAGCGCCGTAGAATCAGCGCCGTAACGTAATGCACGCAATCGCCTTTCCGTACACGATGCACTCGGTCATCATGAGCAAGGCGTAGAAGGGGGCGCTGTACGAGAAGATGGCCCATTGGTGCATGGTTTCTGAGCCGGCCCAGGCAAAGTCCATTGCCCAAGTAACCGAGAACACCAGCACGAAGGCGCTGAGCAGCAACCCCGCAAGCACAAGCAAGAATTCCAAGCGACTCTTGTCTCTTTTGACAAGCAGAACAATCGCCAGGACGGGGGCGACCACCAGCAGACACAGCGCCAATACGGCACCAACGCGCACACCGATGACTCCCAGTATGTGGTCGATGTTAAGGAAGATCGCGTCCTTGCGCAGTATCTCGGTATTGACCACGGTGTTCTTTTGCTCGGCCTCGGTAGTCTCGTCCTCTGGAGGCGTGCCCATGAGGACGTTGCCGCCCGCAAGCGTGAGCGCCAGCTCCTGGTCTTCCAGCGTACCCGTACCCGCAGCAGGCTCGCTACTTGCTGCTATTATCTGGTTGGACATGGTGGTATGCGTGCAGAGGTCAAGCATCCATTTGAGCGAATCCTCAATGTGGGTCGTCACACCATCCCAAGGAATGGGATTTGCGGCAGCCGAGATGTACAGGCCGCTCCTTCGTCTGAGCTTGCCCGTGCTGTAGGCCTGTTCCACCTCGTCGGCAACTGCGTTCCAAAACGCATCGGTTTTGCGAGCGTCTTGGTATCCACCAGCATCCGCATAGCCCTGCCGCAGCGTCCAGTAGGAAAGGTCGCCCGTGATCTCTTTTTGGGCGAATTCCTCACGCCGGGCGTCCCACGCATTCATAATAGACTCTCGCTCCGACCTCAGCGTTGCGCTGTTCTGCATAGCCAGCTCCAAGGCGGACGTGGGAAGCCACACCAGCTCCAGCTCGTTGCCCGTATCTATGCTCATGATGGCTGCGGAGGCGCGCGAGAACCCGCCCTGATAGCGATCGTTCAGCAACGACACGCCATACGACCTTTGGTTTGTTGCCCGCACGGCAACCGTAGATGACACGAGCAAAGCCATTGGCAGCGCCAGAAGCGCAACCCACGCGCACATCCAGGCGACCCCTCGACGCTCATTGGCGCAGGCCGCGATTCTTCCCACCAGCACCACCAGCGAGCACACGGCAACAAAGGGAAGCACCCACATGGCGCTCTCGGTGCAGATCCACAGCCCGGCCATGCCCAAGCCAGCGCACACAGACCATGGCACAATGCGAGGCAAGGTCTCTGCCCGCCGCAGATACAGGCCAATGTACGCCGAGAAGACCAGCATGGTAAGGGGAAGCACGATTCCCATGCGATACATTCTTTGAAAGTAGTCAAGCGTCAAAAACGCCGGGGCATACATGAGCGCGACGTACAGCCACGATCGCACCACCCGCGAGGGCACGAGGGGACGAATGGCCGTGCAGCACACCGCACATGCCGCGATGTACAGAAGTATGTATGCCAGCTGATAGCGCACATGCAGACCATGACAGGCCGCAATAAACAGGGCGTATCCAGGATTCTTGGTGAGCGTAAGCACGTTGTAGGCACCAAGCCAGTTGCCTTGAACGATGTTTGACGCATATTGCACAAGGAGCCTATCGTCGTAGGCTGGTGCCATGCTAGAGATGAGGGGCGTCTTGTGCGCAAGGACGACGCGCAGCCCCGTAAGAAGTACCAGCACCACACACAATGCGGGATGGTCGCGCAACATGCTGTTGGTCCGCCTTTTGGCCACGTCGTTGCGCATGTGCCTGGGCGCCTGTGGCCCGGTAGTCCGTGCGTGCCGTTCGCTCACCGCTGCATCCCCCGCTTTCAACCAAGCAATGGGGATACTCCCCTTTGCTCGGTTTGATCGTCCCAGTCCGCCATCATGCGGCTGTACATCTCCATCAGCCCAACCGTTGGCTCCCAACCCATGGCACGAATCTTCTGGGTGTCTAGCCGCAGAGAACCGCTCACGGCATAGCGAGCGGCGGCATCGCTGTCGTACACGCGCGTCACCTTGGTATGCGTGCCAAAGGATTCGCTCACCGCGTTTGCCATCTCCCAAATTGAGCAAAACGTCTGCTCGTTGGCAACGTTGTACGCCTCGCCAACGGCACCTCGCGCCGCCAAGAGCAGCAACGCGGCCACCGCATCTGCCGTATACACGTACATGTTGCTCTTTGAGCCATCGGTAAGAAGGGAGATGTTCTTGCCGTCGCGACAGCACCGCGCAAACTCCGCAAACACACGCGCATCCGTATTGGCAACGCCCGGCCCAAACGTCTGCGCAAGACGAGCCACGCACACTTCCACGCCGTATTGCTTGGCATACGATGCGCAGAGCGTCTCGGCCATCTGCTTTGCCTGCGGATAACTGCTTCGCACGTTCATGGCGTCCAACTCGCCGCCATGGCTCTCGTTGAGCGGTTGGCTTCCGCCGGGCCCATACACCTCCATGGACGAGACGAAGCACATGCGCGCACCTGTGGCACGCGCCACGTCCAGCATGGAGCGCGTGCCCTCAAACGTAACCATGATGGTATCCACGGGATTCTGCACCATAAGCTTGCTGTTGGTGTTGCTTGCGCAGTGAATGATATAGTCGCACGTCTCGATGGCCGGGAGCACGCCGGTTGCGGCATCCCACTCCGCAAGTACGACGTCGTTGTGGCCCGGCTCGGGACAGCCCGGTGTCGGGCCGTGCTCAAACAGTCCTCGCTTCGCTGCGGAACTGCGCGCGGCTTCGACACCGGGCTGTCCCGAGCCGGGTTCAGACATCATGCGACGGGCCTTCTCCATGTTTCGCACGGGAAGAATCACCTTTGTGCGCTCGCCCGCAAGCTCGCCATGCCTTATGATTGCGCGAGCGAGCATGCCTCCCACAAGACCGGTGGCACCCGTCACGACGATCGTCTTGCCCTCAAAGTCGCGCCAAGGAATGGACGCGTTTTGCGCGATCTGATCTATGTCGCTCTGGTACACACTGCCCATGCCTTGCCCGCGTTCCCTATTTGTCTGCATACATGCGCTCGTAATAGTCCTGATAGGCACCGGAGGTCACGTGCTCAACCCACGTGGGGTTATCGAGGTACCAGCGAATGGTCTTTACGATGCCCTCCTCGTAGGGCGTCTGGGGATACCAGCCAAGCTCGGCGCGGATCTTGTCGGGGGCCATGCCATAGCGGCGGTCGTGGCCTGCCCTGTCCTGAACATAGGTGATGAGGTCCTCGCTCACCTGCTCGTCGCCCGTAACCTCGCGGACCTGCTGGATGATGGTCTTCACAATGTAGATGTTGGCACGCTCGTTGTGACCGCCAACGTTGTAGACCTCGCCCAGACGCCCGTCGCGCGCAACCATGTCGATGGCCTTGCAGTGGTCGTCCACATAGAGCCAGTCGCGCACGTTGAGGCCGTCGCCATACACGGGCAGCGGCTTGTGGTGAATGGCGTTGTTTATCATAAGCGGGATGAGCTTCTCGGGGAACTGGTAGGGGCCATAGTTGTTTGAGCAGCGCGTGATTACGGCAGGGAAGCCATAGGTGTCGTGATAAGCCTTAACAAAGAGGTCGGCCGAGGTCTTGGACGCGGAGTAGGGACTGTGCGGCGAGAGCGGGGTGTCCTCGCGGAAGTAGTCCGTGTGCTCGGGGTCGGCCGGACTGCCGTCTGCGTTGAGCGCCTCGGGGATGGCAAGCGTGCCGTAGACCTCGTCGGTGCCCACCTGCAGGTAGCGGTGCGCGCCAAAGCCGCCCGTGCCATCGTCCCACGCTGCGCGACAGCAGTTGAGCAGGTTTACGGTGCCCATCACGTTGGTGTCGGCAAACACGCCGGGGTTGGCGATGGAGCGGTCCACGTGGCTCTCGGCCGCAAAGTTGATCACGTAGTCGGGGTCGTGGGCGGCAAGCGTGTCGGCCACGGCCTGCGCATCGCGGATGTCGGCGTGCACAAACGTGTAGCGCGGGTTGTCCTGCACCGAAAGCAGGTTCTCCAAGTTGCCCGCATAGGTGAGCGCATCGAGGTTGACGATGCGTACGTCGTCATACGTGCGCAACATGTACAGTACGAAGTTTGATCCTATAAAGCCAGCACCGCCGGTTACGAGCCAAGTTGACATGCATTGCTCCTTACACGATTGCAACCACACAAGTAGTAAACCAACTGCACAACAGAATCGCAAACATTCCAAGCAGCACGAAGCCATTGTACACTCGCATGTTGACCTTTGTGTCTTCTCCCGTAAGTCCCAAGACGTTGGGAACCACAAAGGCCAAGAACGGATAAATGAGGGGAATGATGTAGCGTCTTTGGACGCCGTGAATCTCGTTTAGTCCAACTGGCGTAAAGTCAAAGTAGAGGCTGGTGGTAATAAGAACAAAGATGCCAAACGTGAGCACGAGTGCCGCAAGCGCAGTCAGCATGCTGTACCTATGCTTGCGATCGTGATCGGTAAGCGCCGTCCAGCCCAGCATGACCCATATGGCCGCGGTATATATCCAGTGCGGGCGCGCCATATAGCCGTAGTTGACCAAGAGGCCCGGCGACGCCTCGGGCGACAGATACCCGCTTATTAGGTTGACGCCCTCCACGTCGGCACCGCCGCCCTCCATCTTCAGCGGAGGCAGCATAAAGCGAAGCAGCAGCTGTGCGTATTCGACGGGGTGAGAGAGAATGTAGCTGATCTGTCCGGCTGGGTTAACCTCGCCACCTCGGGCGTCGCCCGTTCCAAAGCCAGACAACAGCCTGGGCACCAGCCATATGCAAAGCGTGGCGACCGCGCACCCAATAATGACCCCACGATACACCCGAGCAAACCGAACGCTTGGGAACCTCTTGTTGGGAATAAAGAGACACAAAAAGATGAGCGGAAAGTACACGACCCTTGGCAGCATGCCAACAAAGAGTGCAAGCAGCATCTTTATGAGCGTGCCTGCGCCAACCTTTACGTTGCCCTGAATCATACCCACCAGCGACGCGAGCCCATAGAGGCAAAGCGAGAACAGCCAGTAGGAGTATCCCAGCTCAACGGCAAGAAACATGGAGGACGGCAAGAGGCATATTGCGGCATACAGCATCTTTCCAAACTTGAGCTTCTTCATGCCAAGGTACGTTATGAGCACATAGAAGGTGCCGCCCGCCATGCGCATGAGCAAGATGGTGTGCGAGAACGACAGACCCACAAGCCGGCAGAGCTTCATAACAAGGGAGTACAGCACGTACTCCACGCCGGTCACGTACCACAGGATGCTCTGAGGGCGCTCGAAAGACTCATAGTAAACGCTCGCGTACTCGTCCAGGATGTCCTCCTGCATGCCCAGATAGCGGAACAAGCCCTGGCTCCTGTCGGCGACCTCGTTGTGGCGAATAAAGGTCTCGTCGGACTCGCTCTTTTCTACCTCGCCCTCCCAGTCCGAAAACGTGAGGGTGTTTTTGTAGTGCGTCCCTATGTCCCAGCCAACCGTGCGCACCGATATGGTTATGGCAAACAGCAGCACCGTTCCAAGACCGATTATGAGGTAGATAAGCTCGGGCTTGCTGCCAAGCTTGCGCCGGTTTATGAACACGGCGCCCAGCACAAACGTGCAGATCCAAAAGAATGCAAACCAAAACCTGTTGAACCATCCATGCGACCAGCCGCCCAGCGCGCTCGCCAAAAAACAGCCCGCAGCAGACAAGGCCGTGCAGACAAGGGCCAGTGCCAGCAGAAGGCCCATCTGCCTGGGCAGTCCCAGGGACTCCTGCTCCTGATCCAAACGCATGTGCTTGGCAGCTCCCATTGATGAACACCCCTTCGAAGGTCTACTGCAGGTACTCCGCCAGCGCCACGCGCCACGGCCGCATGGTGTTGCCAATAGTGGTTTGCAACCGCTCGTTCTTTAGCGCCGAGAAGGCAGGGCGGTCGGCACTCTGTGGGTTGAGGCGCTTCCACTCCGCAGACGAGCAGCGCTTGACCTTGCACGATACGCCAGCGAGCTCAAACGTTGCCTGTGCCAAATCGGCCCACGAGCATATGCCCTCGTTGGTGCAGTGCCACACGCCGTAGGAATCCGTTAGGGATATGCGCAGCATCTCGCGGGCAAGGTCGGTGGCGGAGGTGGGATTGCCCAACTGGTCGTCTACGACCGTTACCTCGTCAAAGCGCTCGGCCAGGCTGAGCATGGTGCGCACGAAGTTCTTTCCGTCACCATAGAGCCAGGCGGTGCGCACCACGTGCGTGCGGGGGTTGGCGGCAAGGGCCAGGCCCTCTCCCGCCAGCTTGGAGCGGCCATAGGCCGAGATTGGCGCGGGAACGTCGGACTCCACGCGCTCTCCGGCCTCGGTTCCTGGAAACACGTAGTCCGTGGACACATGCACCAAGGTCGCACCATGTTGCGCACAGGCGCGTGCAAGGTTCATGGGGCCGAGCGCGTTGGCGCAAAAGGCAGTTGGAAAATCGGACTCGCATCCGTCCACGTTGGTGAAGGCAGCGCAATTGAGGACCACGTCATACGGCCCATGCTTGGCAAACCACTCCTCAACCGAGGCCATGCGCGATATGTCCAGCTCGGGCAGGTCAACCCAGTCAGCCACGTAGCCCGCATACTCGCTTGGCGCATTGCCAGAATCGAGCACGGTCCTTAGCGCACGTCCCAGCTGTCCGTTTGCGCCTGTCACCAGCACACGCATGGCGCTACTCCTTTCCCGCAAAGTCCTTGTTTGGCACGAGTCTGCCCTCGGCGACCTCGCGCAGGTGCTTGCCATAGTCGCTCTTGCCATAGCGATCGGCGCATTCCAGCAGGCGCTCCCTAGAAACCCATCCGTTCTCGAACGCTATCTCCTCGGGCACGCTCACCGGCAGGTCCTGTGCGCGCTCCACGGTGCGCACGAACTCGGACGCCTCAAACAGGCTCTCCATGGTACCGGTGTCAAGCCACGCAAAGCCGCGGCCCAGCGTGATTACGTTGAGCTCGCCGCGGTCCAGATAGCGGCGGTTGAGGTCGGTAATCTCGTACTCGCCGCGCGCCGACGGACGCACCGCGGCCGCCTCGGAGGTAACGCTTGCCGGATAGAAGTACAGGCCGGTTACCGCATAGTTGCTCTTTGGCTGGGCGGGCTTCTCCTCAATGGACACGGCGTTGTAGTCCGCGTCGAACTCCACCACGCCAAAGCGCTCGGGGTCATCCACGTGATAGCCAAACACGGTGGCGCGCCCGTGACTTGCCGCGCGGACCGCCCAACGCAGGCGCTTGGAGAGTCCGTTGCCATAAAAGATGTTGTCGCCCAGCACCAGCGCGCAGGGCTCGCCCGCAATCCAGTCCGCGCCGATCACAAAGGCCTGGGCAAGGCCGTCGGGCGAGGGCTGCTCGGCGTAAGAGAGGGACACGCCAAAGTCGCTGCCGTCTCCCAGCAGGCGCTCAAAGTTTGGCAGGTCGCGCGGCGTGCTAATGATAAGGATGTCGCGTATGCCCGCAAGCATGAGCGTGGCAAGCGGGTAGTACACCATGGGCTTGTCATAGATGGGCAAGAGCTGCTTGGACGTTACCGTGGTAAGCGGATACAGGCGCGTGCCGCTCCCGCCAGCCAAAATGATGCCTTTCATGCTGCGACCTTCTTTCTATGTTGCGAATCATGCTCCACTGAGCATTCTATACTAGTAGGGAACGTCTTGCCGCGTGGACTCCTGCTCTGCGGCACCATGCGAGCCAACGCGACGGGCACGCACCCGTATGGTGCACACGCCGTCACCCTCCATGGGCCACCAACGCTCCTTTGTGGGACCATAGGAACTCACGACCTCATACTCGCCAGTCTTTGGGTCAAGCACCGAGACCTCGTACTCCACGTCCACCTGCGAGCCCTCAAACGACCATATGGTGGCAAGCAGCCCGTCGTCCTTGCCCGTTACGTCAAACCCCACAAGGTAGATCCAGTCGTACGACGCCAGCAGGTCGTCCCACTCCTCGTAGGAGTAAAAGTCCCCCTGCACGTCCTCCCCCGATTCTATGCGGGCAATGGTTTTTGCAAGTGTTTCGCTAAACCGCTTGGATCCTGCCGGATTAAGGTGGTCTTGGTCGGCATACTCCCCCTCCACTGGAGGATAGTAGTCGCCATGCGCAAGGTTAAAGTCTATGTACACGCCGCCATGCGCCTCGGTCTGCTCCTTGATCCACTGCATTTGCTCGGGATAAGAGCGGCTGTGGTTGATAAGCTCAAAGAAGGGCAGCGGCAAGGCTACCACGTATAGCTGCACGTCGTCGTAGTCGTCGCAGGCGTCCAGGCAGTCCACAAACGCCTGCTTTCTGTCCTCAAGAAACGAGTGGTCCTCGTCCCTTGTGTCGCGCAGGGAGTTGCTTACGGTGGTGAAGTCCGCCACGGCGTCCACATAGCGGTCGCCGAGCGCGTTTACCTTCCAAAAGTCCTTTACCACGCTGTTCCAGTTGCCGTCTATGGGACTGCTGTAGTACCGTCGGTTGCGGAGGTTGGTTATGATCGCGCTCCTTTGGTAGGGCACGTGGCTGTACGTCCAAGGAAAGAGCGCCGACACGGACTTGTCCACAAAAAAGAACTGCTTGGAGGTAAGCAGGGCCGCGTAGTCGGCAATGGCCTGCGGCAGCGGCTCGCCCGCGGCCTTTGCCTGCGTAAAGGTGGATGAGGATTGAATGTGCCGCCCCTCGCACAGGCTGGAGGGAGAGATGCCCAAGACGATGCGCTTGAGCTTGTGCTCGCTTGCGGCCGTCGCCGCCGCGCTCCCGCTGTCCTCCAGCGCCTGAAAGACCGTGCTGAGCGACACGGACTTGGAGCCGATGGTCTTGTCGAAGGCGGCTGGATCTATGGATGCGTCCATGCGCGAGTTGCCCACAAACACCGTGTCCAGATCATCGCCTGCCTGGCGATAGGTCCACCACGTTACCTCCGTAATGGTCCCGTAGGGCTGCAGGCAGAGCGCGAGCACATAGTCGGCAGCAGCCAGCAACGCCACCAGCACGACCGCACCCACAGCGAGGCGCAGACCAGCCCAGCGCGGCTTCTTTTTGGGAGCAAGGTGGCTCGGGCGATGCCTCTGTGAAGAGGTGCTAGAAGTTCGCATAGAGGAACGTCCCTCCACTCACGGTCTCCAGGCCAAACGAGATGGCAATCATGGCGCCAATGCCCACGTAGAGCGCAAAGCGTGGCACCACGTTCCAGCCCATGATGCACGCGCGCACGTCGGCACCTCGCTCGCAGGCGACGCTCACCACAAACACGAGCGCGCAGGCCACCAGCACGATGGGTGGCACGCCATAGTATGGCTGATAGCTTATGCCCGTTGAGGGGATCACGCTGGCAAACATGCTGGCATGAAACTCAAGGACGGACCTGCGAAGCGCCGAGAGCGCGACCGACAGGTCGGTTATGCAGTCAAAGTAGCGGGCCACGTTTACCACCGCAAAGGTGCGGAGCATGGCAAACACCAGGTACGGCCCCGACTTGCGGTTGATGCGAAGCACGGCGCAGACCTTGTCGAACACCGGCGAAAGCAGGTCGGACACGGCGATTACGACGCCATTGAACAGGCCCCAGGCAAGGTAGTGCAGCTCTATGCCGTGCCATGCTCCCACAATAAGAAAGACGATCACATTGGCCACGCAGGCGGGTAGCGTGCGGCCCACCGTGCGGCCCAGGCGCTTTGTGCCCCAGCGCCCAAACTGCCTAAAGGGCTTGGTAACGGCCAGAGGATAGAACACATAGCTGCGCACCCACACGCCCAGCGACATGTGCCACCGCTGCCAAAAGACCGAGAGCGACGTGGAGAAGTACGGCTGCCTAAAGTTTGGCGCCATCTGTATGCCAAAGAGCTCCGAGACCCCCTCCACCATGTCGATGCCGCCAGAGAAGTCAGCATACATCTGGATCGAGTACAGCAGCACGCCGTACACGGCAATCGAGCCGGGCATGGCGGGGTTTGTTAGGCTGGCCAGGAGCTTTGTCACGGTGCCGCCCAAGACGTTGGCTATGCACACCTTCTTTAGCAGACCATAGCCAAAGCGCAAGAGCCCGCGGCGCGTGCCCTCCACGCTAAAGGCGTGACGCGCGCAAAGCTGCGGCCCCAGCGTCTCGTAGGGGTTTATGGGACCTTGTATAACCTGCGGAAAGTACGACACAAAGAGCAGGTGACGGGCAAAGTTGCGCTCGGCCTCGCACTTTTGGTTGTAGGTATCTATGAGATAGCCCACCGACTGCATGGTGTAGAACGAGATTCCCAGCGGCAGCAGTATGCCCAAGCTCGTGGGGCTATCCGCCATGCCCACATAGTTGAGCAGAACGTTCCAGTACTTAAAGTAGGACAGGATGCCCAGACTCGCCACAAGGGTAGCCACCAGCACCACGCGCTTGCGGCGTGCAAACGACTGCTTTATGCGCTTGCGCTCGGCCCGGTCGCGCGTTGCCTTGCGCCGCTCCTTTGCCTGGCCGTCAAGACGCGCGAACGCCAGCGAGCCCAGCCACGTGACCGCGGCCACGAGCACCAGCACCAGCATGGTGAGCCACGTTCCCTGGAGCCAGTAGAAGGCTAGGCTGCCCACCAGCAAAACCACCCACTGGCCCTTGCCCGCCACGCGCCCAACGGCGTAGTAGACAAGGATCAATGCGCATATAAACAGCACGAAGACGACGGAGATTATGCTCACGGCTCGTCTCCGCTACTTGAGTCGGTAGTACAGCGAGCGCTGGTCAAAGTTGGGGCTGCCCATGGGGTCGGCGTAGGCAAACTGCTTGGGCCACCTGAGGCGAAGCATGCCCTTCTCGCGCTCGAAGCGCAGGGCGCTCTGGCGCGAGGTGTGGAATCCGCGGCTTATGGACTCGTAATGGTACAGCTGCACGCTGGGGTCCACCACCAGGCGGTAGCCGGCCTCGCCCACCTTCCAGCAGAAGTCGATGTCGTTGTAGTCCACCTCAAAGCGCTCGTCCAAGCCGCCGACCTCGTCAAACACGCTGCGCGGGGTAAGCAGGCAGGCGCCCGTTACGGCCGAGACGTCCTGCAGGAGGTGAATCATCTCTTGCGGGTTGTCGTTGGGGATGAACCGGTTTACGTGGTCGGGTCCCTCGGGCAGGTTCATAACACCCACGTGCTGCACGGTATTGTCGGGATAGAGCAGCTTGGCGCCAACGACGCCCGTGGACTCGCGCGCGCACAACGACACCATGCGCGTGAGCCAATGCGGGGTGATCACCGCCGTGTCGTTGTTGAGCATGAGCAGGTACTCGCCGCACGCAAACGTGGCGCCAAAGTTGTTGATCTTGGCAAAGTTAAAGTCGCCCTCGTAGTACACCACGCGCACGTGCGGGTCCTCAAGCTGCGCGCGCTCGTAGTACGCAAACGTCTCGTCGTTGGTGCTGTTGTTCTCTATGATTATGACCTCGTAGTTTTGGTAGTCGGTCTTGGTGCGGATGGAGGCCAGGCAGCCGTCCAGCACCTGCACCGCGTCCTTGTTGGGGATGAGGATGGAGACCAGCGGCTCGTCGTCTAGCTCGTAGATAACCTCGTAGCGGTTGGGCACGCGCTCCGAGTGGATCGCTCGCGCATGCTCTCCACAGCGGTCCAGGTGCGCCTGCACGGCAAGACGTCCCGCCTCCACGGCGTAGGGCTTCTCGTCCACACCGCTTGCGGTGGAGCCGGGATGCACGCGCCAGTGATACAGCACACGACGGCAGTGGTAGATGTTGCGCGCCTTCTCGGCCACGCGAAAGGTCATGTGGTGGTCCTGCGCGCCGTCAAACTCGCTGGTAGGCGGCTCGAGCGCGTCCACCACGCTCTTGCGCACGGCAAGGAAGTGGCACACGTAGTTCATGCCCATAAGCAGGTCGGGGTTCCAGTCGGGCTTGAAGTACGGCCAGGTGTGCCTGCCGTCCTCCTCCAGATGGTCCTCGTCGGAATAGAAGAGGTCGGTGGTGGGATACTCGTCCAGTGCCTGCGCGTAGCAGAACAGGGCGTCGAGCGCCAGCACGTCGTCGTGGTCGAGGAAGCACAAGAAGTCGCCCGTGGCCACGCGGATTCCCTCGTTGGTGTTGAGGGTAATGCCAAGGTTCTGGTCCAAGGTGACCACCACGATGCGCTCGTCGCGCTGCTGCCATGCGGCCACGGCATCTGCCAGCTCCTCGTTTTGTGGCGAGGCGTTTACCAGCACAAGCTCCAGGTTGTCGTAGCTCTGGTTGAGCACCGACAAGACCATCTCGTCCAAATACTGCAACGGGGTGTTGTACAGCGGCACGATGATCGAGAACTTGGGCCGGACCTTGAGCTGCGTGCGCCGCTGGACCTCCAGCGTGGCGCGCGAGACCTCCCAGTCCAGTTGGAATCGGTCGGTGTACTTTTGGTCGTAGGCGGCCGGCTGCATCCAGGCATACCACATGTCGCGCCACCACTGAATGAGGTGTGGCTCCACGCTAAGAAACCCGCGCGGGGTGCTGGCAGTGGGCTCCGTTGGCTGGATCCAGATTACAAAGCTTGGGAGCGAGGCGGGAATACGGGCCGAGAACTGCACGTCCCTGCGCACGCAGCCCTTGGTGCCGGGTAGCTCCGTGGTTATGTCGCGCGCCACCGTGATTGGCTCTAGCGCCGCGTCCCTGCCCGCGCGGTCGATGATGCGCACCTGGATGCCGGGGCGCTCAAACGACGCGGCGCTGCTCTGGCACGTGGCCGTGCAATGCACTACGTTGGTGCCGTTTTGCTCTATGATCACGCGGGTGATGTCGATCCAGTACTCGCCAAACGACACCACCACGTCAAAGTTGCGGATCTTCTCCATGCCCTCGTCGCGCAGGAAGGTGTGGACCTGCGAGCTGAGTTTGGCAACCTTGGGATGTATCTCGCGCTTGGCCTCGCACACCACGTTGCCCCTGGCGTCAAGCGCCGAAATCGTTACCGTTTGCGTCTGGTCAAGCACGGCCAGCACCATGACCTTTGAGCGGTCGTCGTAGGGCACGAGCTTGGAGGGCACCTCGGCGCCGTCCGCCAACGTTGACTGTATGCGCAGCTCGCACGCCGCAAAGCACGAGGGAACGTCTACCAACGCATAGATCTTTCCCCCGCCTCGGCACATTTTGCGAAGCCTTATGGTTTGGTCCTCGTGCATCTTTTTCTCCTCTGTCGTTGCTCTGCGCGCTCTATCATGGCACAAGACAACTCTGGTATGCTCTAGTCTTCCAACATAATAAGGAATCGAGACAACCCTATGGCACAATTTGGCTCTTTTGCATATGCGAGGCAAGGCAAGGGGGAGCATCCCCACCGCCTCCCCCTTTGCCTTGTGGCGTTCTGCGTACTGATTTCGCTCTATTGCGGCGTCTTTGTGGAATGCCTGCACAACTTGGCGGGGTATCAGCGCACGGGCGTGATGGCGGGACTGTTTTATGGCTCGCTCACGCTGGGCACGCTGGCGCGTACCTTGGGGGTTGCGGTCGCGGTGCTGGTGGCGCTGTGCCTCCTTGTTAACCGGCCTCGCGCGGCGAAGTGGGTCCTGGGCCACCGATACGTCTTGGCCGTGGGCGCGCTCGTTGGGCTGGTGGCGCTCCAGATAAGCGGGTCGTCTTTGGGCGCGTGGTCCACGTTCTTTGGCGAGCCGCTCTCGGACGACGTTCTGTTTGGCATCCCGCGCGAGATTCGCAGCGACGAGTGGTGCGTGTTCACGCCGTTCTCGCTCGCACAGGGCGCGTCGGGCAATCTGGCCACCTCGCCCCTCATTCGCGGCGGCGGCACCGACGTGACCATGATATACGCCCAGCCCTCGTGGTCGATCGCCACCCTGTACAGGCCCTTTTTGTGGGGATACCTGGTGCTTGGCGCGTCTTGCGGCCTAGCGTTCTATTGGTGTGCGCGGGCAATCGCCTTGGTGCTGGTAACCTACGAGCTCATGTTGCTGCTGGGCGACGGCCGCAAAACACTTGCCGCATACGGTGCGCTGCTGGTGGGCTTTGCCCCCATCGTGGAGTGGTGGTTTGCGGTAAACGGCACCGTTGAGCTGCTCGTCTTTGGACAAGGACTCGTGCTTGCGCTCCACCACCTGCTGAGGGCTGGTTCTGCCGTGCGCCGATGGGGTTGGTCAGCGTTGCTCGCGTGGCTCTTGGGATGCTACGCGCTCATAATCTATCCGGCCTGGCAGATTCCCTTCGTGTACGTGTTTGGCGCGTTGGGCATTGCGGACTTCTGTGCTTGGCGACGCGAGGTGCGGGACCAGGCGATGGGGATGCTCCCCATTGCCAAACAAAAGGGAGTATCCCCTTTGCTTGGAACGCTTGCGCCGTTGTGCGCTTGCGTGGTGCTCGCTGGCGCGGGCGTGGCGTTCTCGGTCGTGGAGTCCTGGGATGCCATACAGGCGGCGCTGCACACAGTCTATCCCGGCGAGCGGTTCTGCACGGGCGGGGGCTTGGCGGACACGCTGAGCAACCCCATCACCACGCTGGTCTCTCCCCTGTGGCCCGAGCTGTATAACGGCAACGTGTGCGAGTCGTCCTCGTTTGTGTCGCTCGCGCCTGTGGGGCTCGTGCTGGCGGTCGTGCTTGTTGTCCGCGACCTTACGAGGGGCCGTGCCAGTGGTACGCGGGGCGTTGGCGTGGTGCGCGGCGCGGGCGTGACGCAGCGCGTAGACCCCGTGCTGTTGGCGCTTTTGGTCCCCTACGTCCTTCTTTGTATGTTTGGGTTTGTGGACTTCCCGCCGTTACTGGCAAAGATCACGCTCCTCAGCTATGTGCTGCCCGAGCGCCTTCCGCTTCCTTTGGGGTATCTTGACATTGCCCTGCTCGTTCGGTCGGTGACGCTCTTGCAGCGCGCGCCGCAGACGTGCCACTCCGAGGGCCAGGCAAGCGACGCCATCTTACACGGGCACTTCCGCGCAGGCTCGCGCTGGCTCGGCCATCCTGCCTTGCGCGTTATTTTGAGCTGTGCCGTTGCGGGAGCGTTTGTGCTTATCGCCCGCATCTGCTGCCCCGAACTTATGGGCATAAAGGCCGCGTTACTTGTGGGAACCGGGCTCTTTTTGCTGCTTCTTCCCCTGTGCCTACCCGCGTCCTTTTTTGCGCGCTTGGCGCACGGCAAGACCACGTGGATGCTCGTCAGCTCGCTGGTGGTGGTCGCATGCGGTCTGTGCGTCAATCCCGTCCAGCGCGGCACGGACGTGCTGTTGCAAAACCAAAACCTGCAGGCAGTGGCGCACATAGCCAAGCGGGACCCCGACGCACGTTGGCTTACCGACGTCTCGCAGGACGGGCAGGCATGCATAGCCGTTGGTGCACCCACCCTTACCTGCGTAAACGTGTATCCCAACCTTGAGCTGTGGCACACCTTGGACCCCGCGCACGCCCAGGAGGACATCTACAACCGCTACGCCTACATAGAGACCTCGCTTGCGGACACCACGTCGTTTGAGCTTGTTTCCAACGACAAGTTCTACGCGTTTGTGGCTCCCGCCGACGTGCCGAAGCTCGGCGCAACCTACTGGTTCTCTCGCCACAAGCTTGAGGAGTGGAACACCAGCGAAGTCCAGTTTGTGCCGCTGGAATCCGTAGGCGTCTTTACCATCTATCGCATCCAAACGTCGCAAGGCTAGCTGCTCCTAAATCTTGCCAGCGAGAGAGGGTGGCGACCCCGAGGGCACCTCGTGGGACGCGCGGCCATGCTACTGTGCAGCCGGACCCAGCAGGTCACCATGTGCAAATGAGGGTTTCCGCAACCCGGGAACAGTCCAGCACCGCGCACTGTCTCGCGAGTATTGCACAACCTCAACTCAAATCTTCCAAAATT
>JAUMWL010000050.1:0-1494 GCA_030529665.1 Coriobacteriales bacterium | reverse complement strand
CATTTGGATCGAGCGGGCTTTACTCGTCTGTCCCCAACGCTTCAGTAGCGTCCCAGAAAGTGGCGTATCCAAAGAGGACCTCACATTCATCAAGGCGATGCGAGAGGTGGAGACAGACGACCTGCAAGGTAGAGTTGTATTGTTACTCGTTGGGGAGTCAAGGTCGAATGAGCATATCGGCCTCAAGCTGCTTAGGCTCTATACGAAAACTGCTTCATGCCCGTATGTATCAGCCATGCAGTCCGCGGTTTTGCGGACGAGCAGGTTAGACCTCTTGCAATGTTCTTGTCCACCCATAGCGGACGCTGGGCTCCTCCGGGTCGTCCGCCCAGTCCTGCGAGCTTTCATAGACGAGATTTCTCCAGACCTCGCCCGCGCCAATGGCGATCATCTCCGAGAACCACGTCCCCTTGTCCAGCACGAGGCTGCTGTCATCGGCGAGGTCGAACACGATTACCTGCGTGAAGGAGCGCTCCATGATGACCTGGCCGTGCTCGGATGCGACCACATGGTCGTTCACGAGGGTGATGCCAGCCACCTTTGCACCGACGTCGCGCCACTCCGTCTCCTTGTCGACCCCCTCGACTCTGAGTGTGCCCGGTCCTGCCACGGATACCGCGAGCGTCCCGAACTCCTCAACGTCTCCCTCGGAGTTGACAGGCAGATTTCGCAGGCTCACGGTCACGTCGACGGCGGCATCCCCCAAGTGGATGCGCACGGTTCTCCACGCCATGTTTTCCCTCGCAGCGATCACCGCCTCGAGTGCAGATATGGTCGCCCCTTTGATAGCCCCGAGCAGCTCGACGCCCTCTCCGGTGATGGTGCAATCAATGCTTGGCATTTGTCCCCCCTTGGCATGGAGTGAGTCTTTTGGCTCTTGACGCTGGGCATGTTAAGGACCTGCAGCTCCACAACCGGTACGTGGACCCGCGATGATGAGCGTGTCCGGTAGGTTGACGGGAAGGCGCATAGCGCGCTCTACACAGGAAAGACGGGAATCGCTTACTTACAACCAACTAGAAATAGGCTTTCACTGGTGAGTATACCTTAGTTATCTCGGCTTTCAGTATCCTCGCCAACAGCAACGGACTTAGCCGACCATGAGGTCTTCCGGCGCGTCGTTGTAGACGACCGAGTGCTCGTACACGTACCCGGGCGCTAGGTCTATCTCCCCGTCGAGCCACGAGACGAAGCCGTGTTCGACCCTGACTGTCGCCTGGGCCGTGCCGTCTCGCAGGGAAGAGAAGGCGGGACCGGAGGCCTGCGTCGTGTCAAACAGGTGCCTCTCGCCCGAGGCAAAGGAGACGAGAAGCATTCCGCCCACGAAGGGAACCGTCCCGACGATGCGCGAACTGAAGGAGGGAACGCCCACGTATCATATGCCGTCCATCTCATACATGGTGCCACCTACATCGCTTCGACCTTGCTTACGATTCCGGCGAACCTGCTAAGCTCGGGCATAAGAGACCTCCGCGTCCATCGTTCTTTCCTTGG
>JAUMWL010000172.1 GCA_030529665.1 Coriobacteriales bacterium | reverse complement strand
GGCACCGTCATGCAGTGCCACCAGTCGAGACCGTCGGGGACGCTCGTGTAGTGGTCGTCGAAGGTACCCATCCATCCCACGAGGATGGTGCGCCCGGCGTCGTCCACGAAGGTCTGTGGGGCATAGAAGTCGTGGCCGAAGTCCCACTGCACGAAGCTGCGTTCGTCGATGACTTCGGTGTCGATGACGCGCTGGCCTGCCGGAAGCTCGAAGTAGCCAGGCGTCCAGCGGTTGAACCAGCGGTCGGAGAGGCGCGGCAGTCCCTGTGGCGAGATGGCCAGGTACTCGCGCCCGTCCAGGCGCACGATGTTGGGACACTCCCATACGAAGCCAAAGGGATACTCGCTCTCGATGGCATGGCGGTAGGTCCAGGCGATGCCGTCCTCGGAGTCGTAGAGCAGGCACAGGCCGCGCGTGTCCTTATGGCGTGCCCCCAGCAGCATGCGGCGTTTGCCGTCCTGGTCCCAGACCTTGGGGTCGCGCACGTGGCAGCTGAGGTCCTCGGGGTAGTCGCTGTTGCGCAGCAGAACCTGCTTGTGCCCCATGCGCAGCCGCCCGGTGTGGCTTCCGTCGATGCGTTCGGCCAGGCAGGTAATGGTGTTCTGCTCGCGGCCGGCGTAGACGTAGTCGAAGTCCTTGGGGCTGTGGCCGGGCACGGGATCCACTACGTTGCCCGTGTAGTAGATGCGCAGGAGGTCCTCGCCGTCGCGTCCGGCGCCGGGCTCCACGAAGGCGGACCCGCTAAATACCCCGTGCCGGTCCTCGGCGATTGACGGCTCCAGTGGCACGCCCAGATACTCCCAATGCACTAGGTCAGGCGAGCTGAACAGCCCCCAGGCCTTTTGGTCGACCGTGGGCCAGTCATGGTCGTACTGGTAGAAGAAGTAGTAGCGTCCACGGAACTGGCAGAGCCCGTTGGGGTCGTTCAGCCAGTTGCGGGGGGAACGGAGGTGAAAGCCAACCTCCCAGCTCTTGTTGGACATGCTCTGCCTTTCTCTTAACGTGCATTTGCTAAGTTAAGCATATGCCTAAAGATACCTGACGGATAGTGCGAGAACGATTTCACACTGATGTATTCGGAGAACGGACACCATGTGCATCGGTACGGCGCCTGAACTGTCGCCACATGCAGCTGAGGGAGCGCCTACCGCGCTAAGGTCGCTGATCGCCATGGGCTCTGTACCACGCTTACCATACAGACGTCTGTCCCCAACATCCTTGGAGAGCCGTACAACTATTCGAGGACTTTAGGACAGCTTTGTGGGGGACGCGGGTTCAAGATGTACGCGTGCTGCAATCGCAAGCAGTGCAGGTCGACCCGTCCCCGGCGTGCTGTGATTGCGAGCTGTGTGGGTCTACCTGCCCGGGGTGTGCTGTGATTGCGAGCTGTGTGGGGTGGGACAGGCCATGCGTGCTGTAATTGCAGGCAGTGTGGCTCGTTTCCGTTCGTGTGTGCTGTCTTTTCGAGCTGTGTGGGTATGCGGGCCACACAGCTCGCAAAGACAGCACACCTCCGGGGGCGCGGGCCACACAGCTCGCAAAGACAGCACACCTCCGGGGGCGAGGTCCACACAGCTCGCAATCACAGCACACATCAGGGCGTACGTCTCTGCCATTCCGTGGTCCGAGGTGCAAAAAGCGACACCGTCGGCCCAGATATGTCGCAAACCACACCATGAATCGGATTCGCGATGCGAAAGGCGACAAATCCGGCTCGGAAATGTCGCAAATCACATCCCGATTCTCGTGACGCCACTGCGAGCTCGTCGAGGAAAAGCGGCAATGCTGCTGTTCCCACCCCCTTGCCGCGATGACGTTCCAGCAGGTGGATGCCGAGCTCCCATGGGTCTTTCCGCGTGTCATGAATCTCGCAGAATCCCAGATGCTCGTCGTCGGCTGCACACCTGATGGCCCTGATCATTTGATTGCTGTTCTCGAGCGTGAAGTGTCCAACCCTCACGTACAGGGGGTCGTCGATAGAGAAGCCCATCTCGCTCGCTTTGGTGAAAGCCTCCATGAACTCGTCGAACTCATCCTCGGTGTACTCCTCCAGATAGACGTCCACTTTTTCTGCAGCGTTCACTCGTCTCCTCGGTATCTTATCGATGATTCCTCGCCGAGGCCCTTGTGAACGAGTCCGCGCATCGGAATCATCTGCTCATGTCTGATAACCCTACAATATAACCTAACGGTAGTAGTCTATGCAGTTGTCGATTCCGATGAGCTTTCTAAGGTAGTCGCTCTTGCCGCTTAGCACCCTGTCGACGTAGACTCGCCCGTCGCCGACGCGAAAGAAGGCAAGGTAGCCTCTCTCCTCCACAAAACGCCAGTCAGACCGTATGCGGCAGATCGAGTCAAGCGACGGAGCTGCCAGCGGGAACACGGCGAGCCCGTCCATGCGGTCAAAGATGGCCTCAATGGTCCTATCGGCAGCCCTAGGTTCCTCGTTCTCGATGGCAATCCACTCCCATATGTCGTCGAGGTCCCGGTGTGCGAGCGGCGACCACACGACCTCAGCGGCCATCCTCGGACCTCCCGGCGAAGTACGCCCTCACGTCTTTTGTGGATAGCCAGCCCTCCGCCTCCCCGGACATGCGTCCGCGCTCGAGCTCGGAGAAGAGCGTCTGCTCCGCGACGAGGCGGTCATAGTCGGCCATGTCGAGGATGGCGTAGCGGCCGTGGCCGTTCTTGGTCAGGAAAACCGGCGAGCCGGGGCGCACATCGTCGAGCACCTCGGTGTAGCTGCGCAGGGTTGAAACGGGCATTATGGCTGGCATGGTTGCCTCCTTGCGTTGCTGCAAATCTGTCTACAAACTATACAGCATTTCATCCCGTTGCGCCACCTCGCGAGGTGGTACCGGAGCTAGCCTAACATGAATCGCACAGGTCATGTGGACGACGGGAAGGATGCGGCGAAGCAGGTAAAACGTAATGATTAGCCACAGTTCGCGGTGCGAAAAGCGACACATTCCAGTTGTAAATGTAGCAGAACAGCAGCTCTCAGCTGGTATTGTGGGAAAGTGATCAAAGCCACTCGAGGAGAAGGGCCTCATCAAGTCGTTTTCCAGAAGCCCGGTTAGAGGTGATCTATTCGGTGCCCTTCCGCCGGGTATTTGACAACGGGATTCGCTACTATAGGGTGGAGTTTGCCAGACTGGTGCTTGAAGACGATCTTTCCAACATCGTGCTCGGCTTTAAGGACGTGGACGAGGAAGTGCGAAAGGAGCAGCAGATCCAGCAGGCCCTGCGGGAAGCCATCGCCGCCGCCAAAGCCTCCAATATGGCAAAAACCACCTTCCTCTCAAACATGAGCCACGAGATCCGCACGCCCATGAACGCCATCATTGGCCTCGACAACATCGCCCTAAACGAACCAGGCCTTACGCCGCACACCAAAGAGCAGCTTGAGAAGATCGGAGCAAGCGCAAGGCATCTGCTTGGCATCATCAACGACATCTTGGATATGAGCCGTATTGAATCCGGGCGCATGGAGCTTAGGGACGAGGAGTTCAGCTTCCGGGAATTCCTGGATCAGATCAACGTAATGGTGGGCGGGCAGTGCGCGGACAAGGGCCTGCATTACGAATGCAAGATCATCGGGAAAACCGAGGACTACTACATCGGCGACGAGATGAAGCTCAAGCAGGTGCTTATCAACATTTTGGGTAACGCCGTTAAGTTCACGCCGGCGCAGGGCACGGTCACCTTTACCGTGGAACAGGCCGCCAGCTTTGAGGACCATCGCAGTCTTCGCTTTATCATCAGCGATACCGGCATTGGCATGAACAAGGAGTACATCCCCAGGATCTTCGAGGCGTTTTCGCAGGAGAGGGAAGGTGCCAGCAACAAGCTCGGCAGCACGGGCCTTGGCATGGCGACCACCAAAAACCCGAACGACGAGCAAGGCGATACGATAAGTGCTGGGCTTGTGGGCAGTCTGGTTTTGGTGGCGGAGGACATGGAGCTCAAAGCAGAGATCCTGATGGAGCTGCTGGATATGGAAGAGATTCGTTCCGAGCGTGCAGAGAACGGGCAGATTGCTGTGGACATGTTCTCGGAGCATCCTGCGGGGTATTACGACGCGATCCTCATGGACATACGTATGCCTGTAATGGATGGCTTGGAGGCCACCCGTGCCATCCGCGCTCTGGACAGGCCGGATGCAAAGAGCATCCCCATCATCGCAATGACCGCCAACGCCTTCGCCGAGGACGTGCAGCAGTCTTTGCAAGCGGGAATGAGCGCACACCTATCCAAGCCAGTTGAGCCTGAGCGCCTGTATGAGACCCTCGGTCGGATGATCCGGTAAGGGTGACCTTTGGTAGGTGCATGCCGTTCGTCGCGTTGGGCGTGATGGTACATCCTTTCCGGGAAACGGTGTACCGTGTTTCAGAACAGCGTGGCCTCGAGCACGTCGGCGCCGCGTAGTGCCTCGCGCCAGGCCTCGGGAATCGCGTCGATGCCATACGCAGCTCCGGCGAGCGCGCCTGCAACGCACGCGGTGGTGTCAGTGTCGGAGCCAAGGTTGATGGCCTCGAGTACGCACGGGGCGTAACCTTTGCCAGATGGAGACGTCGGCGCGCATTCCGTAAGCGTCCGCTCTCGCCCGACGTGTGTATTAATAGGCATCTGGTCTAGCCTGCCGAGGGATGCGAGCTGGTGGTGTGCTGCTATGCGTGCTGTAATCGCGAGCAGTGTGGGTCATTTTCGTCTACATGTGCTGTCTTTGCGAGCTGTGTGGGCAAACAAGCCACACAGCTCGCAAGGACAGCACGCCTCCGCGCGCACATGTCGCACGATAACGCCGGACCAAATCCAATGGCCCAGTGCTATTATTAATCTGTCGGCCATAGGGCCGCGCGCATTCATCAAGAGCCGGGACAGAGGGTTGGCTCGACGACCCCGGCACCAACCGACCCCTCTAATGGGCACGGTGGTACTGCCAACATCGATGAAGGGAGGCCCGAGTGGGCGACATCTTGCTTAAGGGATGGGCATCAATCCAGTCTCACGACCGAGTGATGGAGGGAGACCCGCTCACGCGGATGCGCGGCGTGTGCCCCGAGTGCGGTAACCGCACGCTGCACATGTATCCGTTTATAAAGAGCAACCCGCACAAGCAGGTGTTTCTGTGGTGCGAGTGCGGCCTAGGCGACTTCTGCAGCAGGGACGACCGGAAGGTGGGGAACGCCCGCCTGTTCGAGCCATCCATGTTCACCAACGGCTGGTTTCGGGGACTTGCACGCAAGGGGATGCCCTGTTCCAAGTGCGGTGCCAACATGGAGCTGCTGGACACGACGAACCCCAACCTCGCCGACGCCATCTGTCCTTCATGTGGGCACTACGAGCTCGTCCAAGCGCCCGTGCAGGTGCCGACAAGACCTCCCAAGAGGGTTGCGACGCAAGGCGAGGGGACTATCATCCAGTTCAGGCCCAGACGCGTGGACGAGTAGTAGCACGTGTTGCTTAGAGTTACTTTATCTTGCTACTGTGCGTCATGCGCGCCGTTTCGTAA